>CBDVBS010000024.1:0-16167 GCA_965372275.1 uncultured bacterium
TGGCTTTTGATGGTTTGGTTTTGAAGTCAAAGGGGCCGGGTTCCGGTGGAAGCGGGACCTCTAATTCGATATTCCGCTGATTCAGCGTGGGGTATAAGAAGTCTCCCGTGAGGGTTTTATTCTGGACCATAAGCAGCGAACCCATCGCGGCGGCAAGGGCAATGAATGCAATAAGCATTCCCACACCGATGAGCGGCTTGCGCCTGATAAAGAACGCGCTTCCTATAACGGCATAGAGCAGGAACACCGCAGCTATGATCATTGCTTTTGAAGAAACGGACAGTGCGATCCCGAGAAGGAAACCCGCCAACGGCAGTGCTTCAGGTTTCTTTTCGAACAGGAACCAGGCCAGGGCTGAGTACGACGCCAGGAGGAAGAACGCGAGCACGAACTCACCTGCCGGTTGGGTGATAAGCAGATACTGCAGCGGGATGCAGAGAAACAGGACGGCCCCAAGAAGCCCAGCCGGTAGTGAATTGAACAGGCGGTGGGAGATCTCAAGCATGCCGATCAGCATCAACCACATGAGAGCTAAATTAACCGATGTTGCCGCCCACGGTCCGCCTATTTTTGAGTATATCGCGAATAGCGGGATATCCAGCCCGATTGGCGAATGGCCTATAGTGAGCTTGAATGACGCCCCGGGATCTTCGAAGTATGGCAACGGCGGCGGGGTGCCCCAAATGAACGGGGTCAGCGACACACAGAACAGCATGGGCCAGAGAAGCCAGCCAAACCCTTTCCGGCTGAATGATTCGCCCTTCATCGCGGGTGGCGATAACGTGGAACGCAGCGTCTCTATGGTGGGCGTGATCTCCAGTACAAGCACGATAAGGGAGAGGAAAAACAGGAGTGCCGACGGAGTCCAGCCGAAGGCTAAGCATATCCACCCGATGATTGCCTGCACCGAGATGCCGATCGCGCTGAGGAGCAGGAAGGCTGTTCCGGGAGAAGGGAATTCATCCTCGCCGCCCAGTCGGGTCCAAAGAAACCTGCCCAATGCAAAGGATGTAAGCATGAAGAAGATTGCAAGTATCGGCCCTAAGATCAGCTTGAATATATACGTATCGGAAAGGAGGAGGGCTCCCATCCATGTGATGAATGCCGGTTTGACGGCATTATAATATTTGACGGAGATGAATACAGCGAACCCGATGAGGATTACCTGGCATAGGAGAAGCAATATTCGTTTGAATCCCGGCACGTGATACACCATTAAGTATGATCAGTCTATTATCCTGTAAAAATCGGTAATGCCGTAGCTCTGTATCAATTTGAAATGCTTGTTGAATGTCGGATCGGTCGGCAGCTTGATATTGGCATACCAGCCGGAAAGCACCTGCATCCTCCGTTTATCCACAAGCAGATATGAACAGCCGAAGGTTTTCAGATACTCGTACAATTCCCGCCCGGAGGATGTATGGCTGTTGAATGCCCGGTGGTCGGCATACCCGAATAAACCCCCTATCAACGTGAAATCGGCATAGAACCGGCAATTCTCGCAGTATAATCCATAGACAATATCATCCGGTCCGAGTTTCAATTCTTCGTCTTTATTGATTGATGTTACGGCCTCAAATGATGTTATCTGCCTTTGCAGGAAAACTTCGCGTGAATTCTCTATCAACGGCAGCTCGTTCATTTTCCATCTCAACACGCCGTTCTGGAAGTAGTAGAGTGAGAGCATGCCGAAAACGACCGCTAAGAAAATTGCCACGACATGTCTTCCGTTTACCTCGTTGAGCCTGAACAGGCAATTGAGAGTGTATGCGGCAAGTATGGCCAATACGGGAATTATGGGGTACATGTACCTCGTATGAAGGATACCCACATAGAATATCCAATAGATAACATAAATGAGGACTGAGAAAACCAACATCCACACCGGAAAATTGGAGCTGATTTCAATATCCCATTTCAGGACATATCTGCCGAACAGCTTCCCCAGGCCGGTCAGCAAGGGAATAATCAGTAAGGGGAGTATGGCAAAGAAGAGCGGTCCCAATTGATTCCGCATACTTCCCGCCATATCGGTGATGGAAAGATCCGCTAAGAAACGATAACCGCGACGCCAGTCACCCTCGTATTCAAATTTCTTGAGCATTTCTTTCTCGTCGATAGTCAGATACGGCTTAAATTCCTTCTCGGTACCTATAGGTAGTATATTCGAGAAAAGATCGTTATAGAATGGGAAGAACGGGTTCCCGAACAGCACGATATTCCGGAGGTACCATGGGCAGCAGAGGATTATGGCTATCAGCACTATTAATCCGGTCTGCTTGATAGTCTGTTTGAAAGATGAATTTTCGAGAAGCAGACGTTGAATCAGTATCCACATTATGATTAACACGGCAAAAGGCAGACCTGTATATTTGATGCCCAGGCTGAGTCCCAAAATTACGCCTGTTAATTGCAGGTAGTTCTTGTATCCGCCGTAAAGCCATCCGGCGACAGCAAGCAGAATCAGTGTCAAGTAGAAAGTAAGCCCGATATCAACGGTTGGATGACTGAACTGCCCCACGAAGCGGGGAGCCAGGCAGAGCAATATCGCCGCTAACATCCCTGTAGTGGGTGAGTTGAAGAAAGTTCTACCGAATTCATACATCACTCCAAGGCACATAAGGAAGAAGAAGAACGTGCATATCTGGCTCATGATCGGTCTGCCGAGCATCAGGAAGGGGATATAAATCATATCGATGCCCATGGGAAAATTGTTGAAGTTAATGTAGGCGTGGAACGTTATGGCATGGTCGCGTATGAACACTTTGGGTGCTTCAAGGTGGGAGTTCATCGCGTCATGCATATGAACCGGGTACAGCGGGGTGTGCAGGCTCGATGCAATGATAATCAGGAGGACAATGAACAGTACCGCCGGGAGCATCGGCAGGCGAATCGCTTTTATTCCGGCCCACAATCTCTGAAGATAATCGGGGGCTGATTCCAGTCCGAACACGATGGCCCCGAATATTATGAGCGCCATGATCCACGGATAGACCAGGTGTAGGAGGCCGATGATGAAAATCACCAGGGCCAGTACACCCAGCCCTGTAGCGGTGCTGAAAAGGAATTCCTGAAGTAGCGACGGGAACTCCATTCCCTTCCACAACCTCTTCAGGAATGCCCGTCCGAACAGGCCGGAGATGATGAAAAATGCGAATGTAAGGGCATAGTTGACAACAGAAAGCTGTATGACGGGGAAAAACATGCGGATGTAATATCTCGCTTCATTGGTGAATATGTAGCTCTTATCACCGCTTGAGATCAGGGCATATAGCGAGATCGCACCGACTCCCTTTTGCGGGATATCTGCAAGTGAGAACTTCCCGGAGATAAGCGAAATTACAATCCCCAGGATAAGCCAGCTAACCGTTGCCGTGAATGCGGTGATGAGAATATTCGCGACGATTGTATTGATACTCGATTCGGGAATCCGTTTCTTTATAAACTGGTATGCAACCACGCACAGTCCGAGAATCCCGATCGTGATCAGCACGTACGGGTTCATCGTCGCCCAGTTCATTACCTCGACAAATGCAATGTAGAGTTCAGGTGGTTCATAATCCGGGGCAAAATAGAAGAAATGTACAATTGTCATTACGCCCCAGAGTAAAGAGGTTGCAACGCCGACAATTATTAATCCGATCGACAATAACCGTTTCATTGCTTAACTTTCCTTTTCGAGGAATCTGTATTTAAAGAGGGTCCAGAGGGCTTTTACGCCGTCCTTCCATTGCACTTTCTTGCCTTCGGCGACCGTACGCGGGTGATAGGTTATGGGTACTTCGACGATTGCGACGCCCTTGTTAAGGACCTTTGCCGTGATCTCCGGGCAGAATTCGAACCCGGTGCACTTCAGCTTTATCGATTTCAGGAGCGATGTTCTGAACGCTTTGTAGGAGGTCGCCTCGTCGGTTATCTTCACGCCCCAGTAGAGCCGCACGGTGAATGCCAAGAGCCAGTTGGCGAACCGGCTTGCCAGCGGGACATTTCGGTAATAGGAAAAATATCCCCGGTTGAGAAAGCGAGAACCGTACACCGCATCCGTCTCGCCCCTCTCGATTGGAGCGATAATCAGGTGGTATTCCTCGGGGTCGAGTTCCAGGTCGGCGTCCTGAATGATGGTGATATCACCGGATGCGTACTCGATGCCGTACCGTACAGCCGCGCCTTTGCCGATGTTGATGAGCGATGTGTGGACTTTTATGAGGTCGTCACCCGCGTACTTCTCCGTCAGCACTTCGGTCGTGCCGTCCCGCGAGCCATCATCGACCACGATAATCTCTTTCGGGATATCAACAGCCTTCACACGCTCGATCAACTCGGCGATGGTCGATTTCTCGTTATAGACCGGTATGATTACAGACAGTTTCATCCTGTAGCGGGTAAACTCCTAACGTTTATTACCCCGAAGGGTGTAAATATTCAGAAGGAAGCCAACCGGCTTCCTTGTTAATCCCTCTAATTAATAATCTTATAATATGTTATTTCGGCGATGGATTCAAATACAACATGTTATTCATAGATAATCTCAACCGTTTTCTCTACTTCATCCATCACCCTTTCCGCCTCGGGCAGATCTTTCCCTTCGGTGATGAATAAGCCATGTCGCTGGGTGTCCATGACGATTGGCTGCAGGATATCGCCGGGTTTTATATAAAGGACGAGAGTGACCACGCCGGGGATTTTCCATGCTTCCTCAAATCCCCGGATTTCTTTTACAATACCGTCCCGATAAATCTGGAAACGCATCACGCCGCCCTTGTGAAATTTGGGCTTCACCGTCACATGCTCCCCCACGGCTTGACGCGTATATGCTTCGAGGACGTTCACGCCGCTGATGGCCGGAATGAGATGCGAGACCGTACCGGAACCGCCGCCACGGTTGGCCATCTCGACGAGCATCGGGCCTTTTCCGGTCAGTATCAATTCGCCGTGGATCGGCCCGTTTTTGATGCCGAGAAGTTTTGTAAGCTTAGCGAATGTACACTTAATTTTCTCTGTAAACCTGTCGGGCAATGGGGCGGGGAAGTCGAGATTCGTCGCGATGATGCAGGGTGGGGGCGTGTGTCGTTTCAGGCTCACGCCGAGGAGATGCGGCTTTACGGAATCGTGAAAGCCTTCGACGGTTACCTCGCGTCCGATCATAAATTCTTCCACGAGAACCAGCCCGTCACGTGAGAACGGCAAGGCATTATCGAACGCCGGGCCGATCTCATCCTCCCGTTCCACCTTTCGAACGCCTCTCGACGCCTGGCTGTCGGTCGGTTTTATGACCACCGGGAGGCCGATTCCCTTTGTTCTGGCGATACATTCTTTCCTATCGTCAGTTGCGAACCATTTCGGTGTGGGGAGGTGATCCTGTGTCAGTTCGCGCATTACCCGTTTGTTGGTGGTATTGAGCGCCGTCTCCCGTGAAGGACCGATGAGCCCCAGGTTTTCACAAACATATCCCAAGGCGTCCATCGCCAGATCCGTCTGGTCGGATACCGCGGCGACGATGTTGTACCGTTTCGCAACTTCAATGGTGGCTTCCCGGTCGAGGATATCAACAGGCTCGGCGTGGTCGGCCACATCGAATCCCATCGCATCGGGATTACGGTCGGTGGCGATGACCTTATAGCCAAGCGCCTGCACCTGCTCGATGATGGGGATCTGCCAGAATGAAGCCCCGATGACGAGAATATTTCCGTTTTCCAAGGCCACCACTTGAGTATATCGAATTATTAGGTTGGAGGTTAAGGATTCTTAGATCAATTCTATTTAAGAATGACTGATTGAATCGGGTGCCGCACACTTCAGTGTGCGTGTATCCCTGGTTATAAGCCGATTGTCGCACACTGAAGTATGCGGCACCCAGCTTATGGATAAGAATTTGCCGGGTAGAATTGTTCTCAGCCTGAGAAAGGTCAATTTTCTTATAAAATTTTACTAAAGTCTGCCTGAATGATGTCGAAGTATTCGATATGGCCCATATGGGTCTGTATGTGTATATGAAAAATGAGCTTGGGAGGAGCTATCATACTGGTCGGGCGGTACCGGTGAACCGCCTCAACAGAATCGCCGGAGGCCAAGGGAGCCGAAATCCTTAGGACTACGGTCCGTGATTTACGGGAGCATGGATGTTCCCGACAATATTCACCCGGATTTCCCCAAAATCCGGTAACTCAAAATTCTCAAGGAGGAGAATGAATGAGTGTTCTTCAGATTAACCAGAACATTGTTGCCCTGTCTGCATTAAGCTCACTATCTGAGACCTCACGTCGCCTGGAACAGTCCGTCGAGCGGTTAGCCACTGGTATGCGCATCAACCGCGCTGCTGATGACGCCGCCGGATTGACTATTTCAGAACGACTGCGAGCCCAGGTACGCGGCCTTGCGAGGGCAAGCCAGAACGCTCAGGAAGCCATCAAGCTCTTGCAGACCGCTGAAGGTGCTGCAAACGAGACGACAAGCATCCTGCAGCGAATCAGGGAGTTGGCTGTTCAGTCAGCCAACGGCACCCTGACCCAGAACGACCGAGGTGAGATTCAGAAAGAGGTTGACCAGCTCATTTCAGAGATCAACCGAATCGCGGCATCGACCCAGTTCAACTCGAAGAACCTGTTGAACGGGCAGGCCGCGGCGCTCACTTCAGTTGATAATCCCGAGCGAACCAACCTTATCGTAACGGGAGACGTAGGAAAGGGCGGAAACTTCAACGTGATCACCACGATCATCTCCGCCCCGACATTGGCCGCCTGGAAATCCGACCATATGCACACCATTGCCGGTGAGGACAGGGTCGGAGTCGTAAACGGCGAGTACACCTTCATGAACAATGCCGCTCTCCTTGCCGGCGGTAGCAGCACCATCGGCGTGAACGAGATCGAGGTTCAGTCGTTATCAGTCGGCGGCAGGCTCCTCGTGAGTGGCGGCAGCTTCACACTCAGCGTCGTGAATACCTACGTTGCCCTTGGAGCCGACACCCTCGTCAGCGTGTTCAACGCAAAGGAAATCACCGTCGATACGGACAGGCTGCGCGTCACGGGTTATGACATGAACGGCGTGCTTGTTGACGCCTACATGGTCATAGGCGCATTGACGGACTTCGACGCTGTTGCCACATGGCTCGAGAACACCTTCTTTGCCGCACCGGGTCCTGCTGGCGATGGCATAGTATCGATGGGTGCCTCGAACGGTCGGCTGGAGTTCTCCGGCGCAGCAGGCAGTTCAATTGTTTTAACCAGCTTGGAATTCGAGGACATCGACGGCTCCGGAAGCTCGTTTAACCTTTCGGTCGCGGGATTCACTATTGTCGGCACCTCCACTAACGTCGGCGACGTCATGATGCATCATGCATCAGTAGCCATCACCGCGAACGGTACAAGGACATTCGAATCCGTGGGGGGCGGTGCATGGACCGTAGGCAACGCCGCCACTTCCGGTACGATCGATGTCAGGTTCGATGGTGATATAGCGGTCGGCAGCGACGAGTACATCCTGAATGTTTCCGGTATGAACGAGTTGCAGCAGTACGGCACGGTAGTTCAGTTGTCCGCTCCCGCGGGTGACTACACCTTCAGGGTCTCGGCATTATCCAACAGGACCTTCCAGGTGACAAACCTTGACACCGGTGAGACCTCAAAAATCATTTCGATCGCCCAGGTTGGCACGGCGACCACCTTGAGCCTTGCAACCTTCCAGGGATTGAAGTTGGCTTTTGATGCGTTGTTGGTAACCGGAGAGACCGGTATTATCCATGTCAGCACCAACAATGTCCTGCCGGCACAGAACACGACCACGTTGGCATCAGTTGCCGCATTCGTGGAGAACGGCGTGTTCTTAGGCAGGAACACGGTAGAGTTGAAGCTCAATGTGCCGGGACAGTCGGAAGCCGCTGTCATCTGGCTGAACGCAGGTGATTCGATCGAAGATATGGTCGGAAAGATCAGTTTAGCCATGGCAAACCCGGCCAGTTTTTCCGACTTGAACCTCGAAGGTGCAATGGTTGGCGGGTCGTACCCCGACCTGGTTCACTACAACCTGACAGGTCCTGCCCAGGGTACAATCTCAATTACTTCACCAGTCCCCGGTGCCGAGTTGATCTTCTCCGGTGACGAAACTCTGCTGAACGCGTTGAGTCTTATCCAGATCGCGGAGACCACACAGGCCGAGTACAATGTGAGTATTGTTAACATTGAAACCGGCGGCCTTGTCGCTCAGACGACGACGAATACCGGGATTATCCGGGGTGTCCTGAACGGCATCGATCTTTGGATGGACACAACCCAGGGCTTCAAGCTTGACCCGGACGGCACGAACAACTATGTCAAGGCACCGTATAACCTGGATCCGTACATTAATCCCATTGTCAGTCTGACAACCGGGTACGAGGGTGAGACCTTCGTCCACATCGTGCCCAATCCACTGGTATTCCAGATCGGTTCCAACCAGGGACAGAAGCTGGAAGTACACATCGGTCAGTTGGATGCAAACAGGCTCGGCATTGAAGGATTGCTTGTCGTATCGACGGAGCTGGCGGAAGAAGCCATCACCAAGGTCGATTCGGCGATCAACACCGTCACGGCCCAGAGATCCGAACTCGGTTCTATCCAGAACAGGTTGTCATCGACCATCCGAAACCTTGACGTTGCGTATCAGAACCTCGCAGCCGCCGAAAGCGGAATCAGGGACCTGAACGTGGCCAAGGAAATGATCGAGTTGACGCGCCAACAGATTCTGTTGCAGGCTGGCACCGCCGTATTGGCCCAGGCGAACCAGTTGCCTCAGACCGTTTTGCAACTGTTACGGTAATTCCTGATCGGGCTTTGTCTGCTTTGCGGCATGATGAAGTCAGACAGGAGGTGGACTAAATGGCAGATATTGTTCACATAGGCGGAATCAATGTTCCTGAACCCAAGCAGGAGGCCAGGCCTGTTGGCAACAAGCGCGTTAAATCGCCTGATGCCACACCTCCTTCAGCCAAAGCGGGGGAAGCGAAGCCGCATATCTCCCAGCAAGAGGTTTCGACACCGCCAAAGCAGAGCCGGATGTCCTATGCTGAGATCTCAAGCAGGTTGAGCAAGGTAAATATCTACCTCGATCAGTTTGAGGTCCAAGCCCTCTATACAGTTGACAAGCAGTCAGGAGGAGTCCAGATCAAGATTGTGAACCAGACGACCGGGGAGGTTATCCGCAAGATACCTCCGTACGATGCGATCTCGGTTCTCTCTGATCTTGGAAAGGTGACTGGCAAGCTTTTGAATGAGAAGGCCTGATATTAACCGTTGGGCGGGAACGCTTTAACGGGCCAGATAATGGAGGGGGGGCTGTATAGCCCCCCTCCTTCAAGATTCGACGGGCTTTTCGAACCGGCTTATGTCGGAGAATGGGTAGAGTTAGATCTCAATGCGGACAGGGTTAATTAGAAGAGGTAAAAAATCCTGAAAATTTCGGCAATACATCGCGTGGATGCTTTACCTTTGGCGTCTCACGTCCGATATATCCTAATAAGGGTAGGAGTTGTATTTGCCGAATAAGGTGACCCATGTCCGGTAGCATATCCTTTGGTGGTATTATCTCCGGGCTCGATACGAATGCAATTATCGATGCCCTGATGGCTGCACGCAGGCAGCCGATCACAACGCTTGAACGCAAGGCCGAACTTATCTTCTTCGAGAAAACAGCGTTCCAGCGTGTGAATTCCCTCATCCTTAACTTGCAGAAAGCAACACTAAGCCTCCGTTATGAATCGACCTTCAAGCGTAAGTCGGTGACGTCGAGCAATGAAGCCCTGCTCAGTGCCACATCAGGCTATGATGCGCTGAATCGCTCCTACGCCATTGAGGTTGACCAGGTTGCCAGGGGGGCAAGGGCTATCTCGGGATTGAATAACCGTACGCTGGATCGTTCCGCCGCTCTGTTGATGAGCGGAAACACCGCCGGTATAACAGGACTCACGGCCGACTCAACCGATCTCGGCGCGACACGCGCGACCATGACAAGCCTGATCACCGACACCCTCCAGGCGGGCGAAGGCAGTGCGGCTGTAACCGCCGGGGATACGATCGGTGTCGCCGGGATACTCAAGGATGGCGTCACGAATGTGAGCGGCACGTTCACCTTCGCGAGTGATGGTACCGACACGATCCAAAGACTCGCGCAAACCATTCAAGCCACTTTCCAGGGGGAAGTGACCGTATCCCTCGGACGCAATGGTGAATTGATTTTGACGGAATCGGATCCCACTGTTTCAGGTAACATTACCTTCTCATCTCTCAATTTCAGTGATACTGATTATTCAGGTTCAACCCTGGGTGTCGGCATCGGCAATTCCTACGCGGGCGGCGCGGCGGTTGCGAATGTCATCACCGGGACGAAAACATTCACCACGGGCTCGTCCGCAACTATTGCCACGAGTGCAACGCTTATACAAAACCTTGACCAGGTGAGCGGGGTACTCGATACGGGACTTGATAAAATTGAAGTTACCGGTACCGATTTCGATGGTACCGATATAAGCGGCACATATACATTCACCGCGGCTGATACTCTCAACGAGCTTCTCACCTATGTAAACAGCCTTTATACCGGTGCCACGGCGAGTATCCAGAACGGCAAGATCGTTCTCACCGATTCGGCCACCGGATCGAGCCAGACGACTTTGGATTTAGCTTTCGTGGATGATTCCACCACCTACAACACATTTGATGCCGGTATATTCCTGACGGCGATACAGGGAATAGCATCCACCGCACAGACCATTCATACCGATGAATTTACCACCCCGGCTATCGGGAAACACATACTCACGACAACCGACGGCAAGGCCGGGCAGGTTACGGGAACTGTGAACCTCGACCCGGATACATTGCTTACCACGCTCGGAGTCACCGAGCCGCATCTTTTCACCATTGATACCGATTCAGGCGCTAATGGTGTTGCACCCAGCCCGGTGCGCGGCCTGACAATATGGAGCACCGTGCAGGATCTCGTCGAAGCGGTTAACACACAGGTGCCGGGCGTTACGGCCGGGCTGATCCCCGACGGTTCCGGGCAGTATTATATGCAGATCACATCGAACACGGGTGGAACTGATATTCGGCTTACGGATAATTCCGCTAATGGTATTCTCGAAAATGTCCTCAGCCCGACCGGCGGTGTGGACACCGACTATACGACTTCCAATGCCACCACCGATGATACGGACTTCACAATGGCCAGTCGTTTCCAGCCTTCCAATAATGGCGGGGAGCAGCGGTTTATCTATACCGGTACCGAAGGGACGGGGGTTTCAACACTGATCGGGAATTTCGAGATAAACGGCGGCGCAACGGATGTTTACGATGCCGGGGTGGCAATTGTATATACCGTGGAGAACAGCGAATTGAATCTCGCCCCGGCAACCGATTCGTATATTATCGGGAACTCGGGGATTTCCGATCCGTTAAACACAACCCATCCTCCGCTGAACATCTACCTTTCATTGGCAGAGGCCGGTTTTTCCGTTACTCCCGAGAATGAAGAGGATAATGCATATTGGCATACCGACGGCGTATTCACGATAAACGGCGTGCAGATTACGATCAATGATGTTGACACGGTTTCCGTGCTCGATGTTATCGGTCTTATCAACTCCGCCGGTGCCGGTGTTATCGCTGAATACGACGCCACCGCCGACCGGTTTATACTGCGGCGGAACAACCCGGGGGATACCACCTCGATCAGTCTTGGCGGAGCCGGCGATACATCCAACTTCCTTACAATCGCGGGTTTGATAGGGACAACAGGCGCGACCAGCTTCGTGGGAACAGAGGCGGGCAGCATAGATCTTGACACAACCCTGTCATTCGCGAGATTCACGCTGCCGCCATCGGCGGGAACATTCACGATAAACGGTGTAACGCTCTATGTCGATCCGGCCGGCGAAACCCTCAGGGATTTGATAACCAAGATAAACAACTCGGCCGCCGGTGTGGAAGCATCCTACGACACCACCCAGGACAGGATTGTTTTGTCCCAGAAGCTTACCGATAATCCAACATTCGACCAGATCACGATCGGGGCTCTCTCGGATACTTCGAATGTTCTTTCAAGTTTCCGGCTGACCAACTCCACCATATCAACCACCGCGATCGGGACGGTGCGGGAGGATGCGCGATTCTCGGTTAACGGCCTGGACTATATCAGGAGCACGAACACTATCGATGATGTCATTAACGATGTGGAATTCACCATCAACGGTGTGACATCAACCACTCCCATCAGCCTGACGGTTGCCCAGGATCCCGATCCCGGCGTGGAAGCCGTGACTGATTTCATTGTTGCATATAATACTCTTGTTGCCGGGATAAACCCGACCCCGCTGGGTAGCGATGAACGTGATACAATGCAGCCTCTCTCCGATTACGAAGCCGCTTCGATGAGAGATGATGAAATCCTTGAATATGAAGCGACCCGTTCGGAACTGGTCCAGCGGAATTTCATCTTCACTTCCGGGGTGATTCGGCGGCTGAACACCGGCATCCAGGCATCGATCTTCGACCCGGTTGAGGGGATCTCATCCGGGAATATCAACTTGTTATCTTCTCTTGGGATAAATACGGGGAGTATCGGCTCCACTGCAGGATTTGCCAAACAGATTCCTTATCTTGTCGAGGACAGCACGGATTGGGATGCTATCCATGATGCCGTTGAGAACAGTACATATGTCAAGTCATATATCCTTTCAAAAGCGGATGAGGTTTTCGACCTGTTCTCAAAGAAAATGGATTCGAGTGTAAGTGTGCTGGGTGATTTCGATATAACGGGCGGTGTAAGCCTTTCGAGCAGGCTCAGCTTCAGTATAGATGACGGTGACAACTACGCTCAAATCGTTTTTGAACCGGGGTTTCATACCCAGAGTATGATACTCAGCGAAATCAACGGTGCATTGAATGTAGCAGGGATGATAACCACCCATAGAGCTTCCGTATCCGCCCAGGGGCATCTCGAAATTGAAGCTGAATCCGAATCGGGCAGGGCGCGAATACATATCGTTGACCTGAACACGGGCGCGCAGCTTGATGACTCGATAGGGCTGCCATCCGGAAATTACCTCGGTGAATTCGCCCGCCTCAACGCCGGGTTGGCGCGCCGCGTCGATTTCGACCTGGAGAATTTTACCGGCTACGACGGTTTCATCAGCCAGCGGATACGTTTCGGCGGTATTCTTGACAGAAGGCTGCTCGACATCGCCGAGGATATCGCTGACCTGGAGGACCGTCTTGAGGATTATGAACTAAGCCTGAGGCGGCAGTATGCATATATGGAACAGGCGTTGAGCCGCTATCAAACCACGAGCAGCTTCATCGCGCAACAGACCGCGTACCTTTCTTCAGGTGGCTCTTCGACCATGAGCTATTAGGGGCTATTGAAAAAGTCATGAGTTATGAAATGTCCAAATGAAATAATCACCATCCTGGTAGCCCCGGGTTGGCCTTATCCTTTCTGTTATTGATAAATTGAGGCCTACCCGGGGTAGAAGCCAATTTATCTCATGAATAAGGATAGCTTCAACCCCGGGCTACCAAGTAAAATATGACTTTTCAACAGCCCCTATTAGACGATTTGTTATAAACTATGGTGGTAATATAGATGCGAACTGATACGAAGGCGGAAAAGATGAAGATTACCATCGACGATGTCGAAGTTACCCTTGCCGATGCCGTCCCGGCTGATTTCAAATCGCTCATGGAACATCTGGAGAACAATCATGTCCCCCCGGGCAGATTCGTTACGGTCCTGAAGCTGAATGACGAATCCCTCAGCCAGGAACAGGAGATCGCATTCGGGGCGCATCCGGTCGCTGAGATCGAAAGCCTTGAAATCAGGACCAGTCCCGCCGACGACCTTGCGATTGAAACGTTGATGGACTACCAGGACTACCTGCCTAAGTTGAGCGAACAGTTTGAAAAATGCGCCAAGGAATTTCGCGGGGGCGATCATCAGAAGGCATTCATGCTTTTCGGCTCATCCATAGAATTCATCTCCGCCTTTATCGAAATTCTGGATAACATACGCCGGACTTTTCTCATAGACTATTCCACCATCCAATGTAATGATAAGACGATGATGGACCTTAACCTGAGGATGAACAGTCTTGCGAAGGAAATACTCGAGGTGAGCGAGAAGACCGACTGGACGCACTTGGCCGACCTGTTGGATTTCGAACTGAGTCCCTTGCTGTATGAGTGGATGGCCGAAATACCGGAGTTGATCAAGGTTATCGAGGAGAAAAGGTCGTAATTAGATTCCATTTTTCCCGGGCTAAAGAGGGATGGATTTGACCGAGTCATACTTTACATCGAATTTCGAACTTCTGAAAAAGAAGAATGCCGCATGGGCGGAACTTGTCTTAGCCCAACACGAGGGGAAGTCAGAGCTGCCCGTGATGTTGGATAACTCCATATTGGACTTGCCGGAAGCTAAGAACGGTCAGCCGAATGTGCGTATCAAGCGTAACGGCGAGGAGTTTTTCTACCATTCACGATATAACCCGGTGAAAGAAGCAAAGGATATCGTTGACAACTGTTACGACTCCAAACAGAATTATTTCACGGTCCTCGGGATGGGAATGGGCTACACGGTAGAGGCATTGCTCGACCGTGCCGAGGGAAAAATCTACATCGTTGAACCCAACCCCGAAGCATTTCTTCGCGCCATGGAAAACCGTGACCTGTCCAAGATATTGGCTTCCAATCAGGTCGCGTTGAGTGTCGGGCAGGCATGGAATGAGGCTTTCGCCGGCTGGGTAAAGATGACTGCGTTCCACGAAATCCAGAGCGTCGGCATCATCGAACTCCCCGGTGCGGTTAAAGCCGCGCCCGGTGATTACTTCGATCACTTCAAGTCGAAGCTCAAGGCTTATATCGTTACACTTGGAGGCAACCTTCAGACGGTCATGCTGAAGGGCTGGGAATATCAGCGAAACACGCTTATCTCGCTTCCACGTGTACTCTCAAATCCACCGGTACACGCACTGTTCGACAGCTTCAAAGGACGTCCCGGCATTATTGTCTCGGCAGGCCCGTCGCTTCGCAAGAATATTCACCACCTGAAGGAGTTAAAGGGTCGCGCGGTGATAATCGCAGTCGATACATCGCTGAAACCACTGCTGAAAGAGGGCATCGAACCTGACCTCATATGCACCGGCGACCCGCAGTTCGCGAACTACAAGCACCTTGCGGGTGCGAAGGTGAAAGATGCGCAACTCGTGGCGGAACCGATGACGCATCCGCAATCGCTTATTGATTATAATGACAACCTGTTCATCGCATCATATTCGGACAAGATGATGCAATGGCTTGCGCGTGGAATTGGAGATGTCGGCTATGTGATGTGCTGGGGTTCCGTTGCGACAATGGCATTCGATCTCGCGCGCAGGCTCGGATGCGACCCGATCATCTTCACCGGGCAGGATTTGAGCTTCTCCGGCGGGCGGACATATGTGGAGGGAACATATTTCGAGGATGAGGAGAAGCGTGATATGTCCTCCGAGGGGTTCGCCAAACGCGAGAAGGTTTATGACATGGAGGATATCAACGGCGATCAGGTCACGACCAACCGCCAGATGTTCGCCTACCTGAACTGGTTCAACTTTGAAATAAGCCAGACCGAGGCTCACGTGGTAAATGCCACCGAGGGCGGTATCCTCAAGGACGGCGTCGAAATCATCACTTTGAAAGAGGCCACCGAAAAGTATATGCAGGAAGAATTCGATGTCACATCCACGATCAAAGACGCAAAGAGCGGATTCCAGCCATACCGGCTCAAACGCCTGAAGGCAAATCTGAAAGAGGCGATTGATTCGTTCGACAGGATCACAAAAATTTGCAGCAGGGGCCTCGATACTATTACAAGGATGCTGATAACTCTCAAAGAGCTGAGCAACTATCCGCCGAAATTGTGTGGAGATGAGATCAAGAAGCTGGATAACTGGAGATTGAAGATGGCAGGCGAATCGACCATGAAGGACTTTATCGAGTTCACCAACCAGGCCGGGATGCTCAATTTCGTGCGTAAATATAATGAGATCCAGTGAAGCAAAATCAAGAAGCGGGTGATCTACGATGCGATGGATCTCTATGATGATTTATACCAGTCCACGAGACGAGCTATCGGACCCGTGAGACCGATCTACGCACATGC
>CBDVBS010000025.1:0-15952 GCA_965372275.1 uncultured bacterium
CTCACTCCGAGCTGTGGCGGAAGAATTCAACCTTAGCTTTGCTCATAGGAGTGATGGGACTTATCCTGCTGGCACAGTGGGTGAACAATATCGTTGCCAGGATAGGGTTTCCATATCCCATTGAATATATCGAGGATGCAATATTCTTCCAGGCGCTCAGGTTGAGTGAAGGGCTGCCTCTCTTCATGCATCCGAATGACGGTTACGCCGCTATTATCTACACACCCGGTTATTTCTACGTCTTGGCAACACTGTTCAAGATATTCGGACCGTCGATCATAACGGCGCGTATTATCAGCTTGTTGTGCACGCTCGGGATATCGGGATTGATAGTGGGAATTTCCATTAAACGGCTGCGTTTTCCGCTTTCAATAGTGCCGATATGTATCTACCTGACGTTGCCATATGCGTACTTCGCGGGGTACCAGGATTTAGGGCGTGTTGACAGCCTTATGGCATTGATGATATTCGCGGGCCTCTATCTGTGCGGTGTCGGGAAACCCGGCATGTGGCGGATCTTCGGGGGCGTGATACTGCTTACACTGGCGTGTTATGTGAAACAACCCGCGCTGGCATACCTGTACTTCGTTTATATCTACCTGCTCGTCCGCTACAAGACCACGGGCTTCATCGCTATATTGATATCCTTCTCCCTTCTCCTTGGGATTTATTTCATCGGGAATCACCTCACGGGAGGCTGGTTCGGGTTTTACACATGGGAACTTCCGATGACCCACGAGTATGACTGGGGGGTGCTGGGAACTGTGTTCGTCGGCGGATGGGCGCATGCGATACACGTGCAGGGAATTATTCCGCTGATGCTGGCGATGGTGGTATATATCGGATGCCGAATATTTACGGTTCGACGTGAGGGGCTGAATATATTCGAGGCGACACTTCCCGGCGCGTTGATTGCCACACTCGGGCCGTTCATGAAGGAAGGGGGGCATCATCAAGATTTAATCCCGCTGTTGACGCATCTGTGCTTCCTGCTTCCGTTTGCACTGTCCATCCCGTTGTTTAACAGGAATCCGGTTGAAGCTGAAGGGCGGACGAAGGGGATGCATTTGTTCACCTCGGTGATACTCTTTTTCCTGATGCTGCATTGTGTGTTCTCGATCACACCGTGGGCTGATTTCAAGCCGAAGCCGGATGATGTTCGCATGCGTCGGGATTTCGTGCGTGAGATCGAGAAGATCGACGGGGAAGTGCTGATGCCGTCGATGGGGTATTATAAGTGGCTTGCCGGGGGCGAGCAGGATTATCTCGGCGTTGCGTTGATGGATTTACTCGAGGTGAATATCAAGCCGCTGCCGCTGATACGGGATGTCGAGTCGGGAAGGTATGCCGCGATATGCCTACCGATATATTTCAACGCCGAGGGATACTGGCAGGCGCAGCTTGTGGATATCGGGTATTCGCAACCGACACGGATTATTATGGCACCGAACCAGGTATACGATTTGTGTCCGACCCTTGAACTGCCGCCGAACAAGGTGTATTGGCGGGTTGGGGAATAGTCGGGTTTGGATGGTAACCCACGAAATGGGATTCGTGGGTTACATTTATTGGCAACTGGGATTCGTGGGTTACATTTATTGGCAACTGGGATTCGTGGGTTACATCTTCAACTGGAGCGCTGGCTTCCAGCTGGCTGTTGTAGAAGCCAGGAATGGTGTAATACGGGACAGGCCTCTGTAGAGTAAGCGTTGGGCAACAGGTATAATGCGCTGTTCGAAGATTACGTTCTCCATTTCTAAAGGCCCGTCCCTGTTCTGCTGTGGGTAGCGCGTATCTATAGGTCGCTCTGCGACCGATGATGCGCGTTCGTAGTAAAACACCGCTATGCCCGAAGACGGTCAGTAGCGGTGGCACACAGATGGGGTCATAACAAAGACACGCCCATCCTCGAAGACTCGGACTGGGCGTGGCACCCGGATAAAACACCGCTATGCCCGAAGACGGTCAGTAGCGGTGGCACCCGAGATTGCGGTGTTTCGGGAATTTATTCCCGAAACGCTAAGGTTACAGGCAGGTTATGTTTCGGCAACAAGTTACCGAAACACCAAAATTTCGAGGGGTTCAATAGACATTAGACGCATTTACATTAATTCGTTATTGACTTCAGAACTATTTCCGCGTCACAAGTTAATGGAGCATATCCAATTGCCCTTACAGGACCAATTCCTTCTGCAAACCAAATTGTAGCTGTCGCACCTTGAATAGACAAGCCTGTGACCGTTTCCTTTACTTTACCAGTATAAGTCACTTTGAGGGCATTATAGGTCCCGGCAGGAACCGTTATATTTTCAATCCCGTTAAGTTTGCCTGTTAGTGTGAATTCAATATTTACAGAAGCCTGAAAGAATGGCCCTGGAAATTCAGGATATCTATAAATCGTACCAGCATCCCACGTTCCATTAACATCAGGAAGTGTTGACGGGAGAACCATTAATGGCATTTCGCTCCAATGAAGCCAAAATCCCTCATCAGCAGGATTTTCACTAAAAGAATAGATTCCTCTTACACCCGTTCCTTCAAATACTGGTACGCTGTATCGTTGCTCTCGTGTATCAACAATCTCCATAACGGTTAAAGAAGTCGGGGCATCTTCATAATTAAGCAAAGGTTTTGAAATAGAACCTTTTTGATAAGTAGTATCATCGGTATCCTTCCATAAATCTCCACCGCCAAGCAGAATAGGAGCTTTTATAATTGCATAAGTCAGCTTCTTGCTACTTATTGTGGGCATATAAACCAATCCGTTTGTATTATACGAAATTGGATTAATTGGATTAATGGGATTATCACCACCTCCACCACAACCTAAAACTAACACTAAAAATAACATAGTAAGAAAAATTAAGTAACGCATGTTCACATCCTTTTTTCACTGGGAGGGCATAGACGCACCGCCCAGAGCTGTTGCACTTGTCACAGTTCCAACTTGCAGGTGAGCACTTGGACTAACGCAAAAATACGTTGTATTATTTCCACACGGGAATCCCGCAAGATAAGAACTTTGACGAGGATATGTTAACATTTTCTAAGAAAACATCAAGGTTGGGGATAGATATAAGAAATTTTAATTTGCCTCTAATAAAAATACTACCCGGGTGCCGCCTACAAACGAGTCTTCGAGCTTGCCCGTGCCTTCCTTGACCCCGGATAATCCCTCACCTACAATCGGGATTGATTATATGCGACATACAAGGGTGAGCCGCTGGTTCGCCCCTACGGGAGAATCGAAATGATTTGCGGTGTTTTGGGAATTTATTCCCGAAACAGTTATAACAATAGCAGTTTATGTTTCGGCAACAAGTTACCGAAACACCAAACATATTTTATGTTTCGGCAACAAGTTACCGAAACACCAAAATCGAAATAATTTCGAGGTGATTCATGGGCTATTCGAATACAGAAAGGCCGTATAACGTCAATATAAAAACCCACGTGCAATGCGAGATGCCGGATGGCGTGAAATTGTCGAACGATATATATCTGCCGGATGCGGATGGGCCGTTCCCATGTGTGTTCGTGCGAACTCCATACGGAAATAACGCGGAGAATAAAATTGAATACTGCAAGAAATTTGCCGCCGCCGGTTATGCAGTGGTGATACAGGATGTGCGCGGTCGTTACGATTCCGAAGGCGACTGGGATCCATTCTTCCAGGAACGTGATGATTCGCTGGCGTCACAGGAATGGATCGCGGCGCAGGATTTCTGCAATGGCAGTATCGCGCTTTACGGTCGTTCCTACGAAGGATACTGCGTATGGATGGGCACGTTCGGGCATCATCCGGCGGTGAAGGCGATCATCCCGGTGGTGGCGCTCCCTGACCCGGTAGTGAATGTGCCGTGGCAGAACGGCGCGGTCATGTGGAACATCATCGAATGGGCATTCATGATCCATGGGCGTACCAACCAGGAGATCACAGGCCCGAACTGGGAATCGCTTTATAATGTTAAACCACTTAACAGGCTCGATGAAAAAGCCGGGTTCGTGAGCAAACCGTGGCGCGAATGGATGGAGCACGAAACGAAGGATGATTATTGGAAACCCGCATGTTATATGCATCGGATGAATGAACTCGATATCCCCGCGCTTCATATATGCGGATGGTACGACGACGACGGGCCGAGTACATACAATAATTATCCCAACGGGCGCGCATTCGCCGCAAGCGATGCCGCGCGTGATGGACAGACGCTCATCATCGGGCCATGGCCTCACGCGACGAATACGAAGACAATCATTCATGGCGTCGATTTCGGCCCGGAAGAAGTGATCGACCTCGACGGACTTATCATCAAGTGGCTCGATAAATATATCGGCGGCAAACCCGAATCGTGGGATGGTCAGCCGCGCGCGCGTATATTCCTGATGGGTGAGAATAAGTGGCACGAGTGGGATGACTGGCCGCATCCGGACGCGAAGGAAGTCTCATTCTATCCTCGCTCCGGCGGGAAGGCGAACAGTCTTTACGGTGATGGTAAACTCTCGATGGAACCGCCGGGTGATGAACCGCCGGATGAGTTTGTTTATGACCCGGCCAATCCCGCTCCGTTCATTTATGACGCGGCGTCGCTGCAGGTAGGCGGGCCGTTCGATCAACGTCCGGTGGAACGCCGGGATGATGTTCTCTGCTACACGACCGATACCCTGACCGAAGACCTCGTGATATGCGGGCGAGTTTTCGCCGAGATATGGATCTCGTCATCGGCGGAGGATACGGATTTCTTATGCAAACTCTGTGACGTACATCCCAACGGGCTATCGCGGCAATTGTGCGACGGCAATATGCGCGTCGCGGTGAGGAATTCGCTTGAGAAGATCGACCCACTCCCGCCGGGTGAAATCGCGATGCTTACGATCGATCTTTGGGCGACTGGTATTCGAATACTCAAGGGCCACAAGCTTCGACTCGAAATATCATCATCGGCATGTCCGCAGACAGATACGCATACGAACACACTTGCCCCGCGTGGAAGCGCGGAGAAGATGGTCGTGGCACATAACAAGGTCTATCATGATACGGAACACCATTCGCGGTTGATATTGCCGGTGATGAAAAACCTGTAGCATTTCTTAACATCGCGGCGTTTGCTGAAGACCAGATTGCAACAGGTTAATATATGCTAAGCTGCGGAAGTTGCACCCCCAAAAAACAGGTAAAAAACATTTTCCCGCAAAACAAGCTGTGTTGCGCGTAGAATCAGCGTCTATTCGATATCAGATGCTTAAAAATGGTTTAAAAATTGTTAATATAAACTCGTGGATTTCCAACGGGTTAAGGACGAATCCAGATAATAAAAATTAGTTAATAAAGAACATACACAGTATAATTATTTCTGCTTAGACGATAAGGCGTAGTTAATATAGACAGGGAACATGTAATTTCCAACAAAAATCAGTAGTCCCTCGGTACATACGAGGGAAGGAGGCTAATATCATGTCCAATAATTGGACCAGGATGAGTACGATTCTCATCACTTTACTTTTCATCGCCCTTGCTTTCGGATGCTCCACTGCATCGAACCCGGCATTGCCGGATAGCGAGGGTACCGCGCTGTTTAACAGCGAGATTGACTATCCCACGGAAGCAATTCAGGGAGGCAATATCATTGGAGTGTTTGGGTTTGAATTTGACGAGGAGGCGGTTGCATTATACCCGGTGCCACTACGTGACCTGGAAATGCATGTTAATGTGACGAGCTGGTTGATGCCCCCGGCATGTGGGGCCGCCGGCTGCCTGAAGTACAGCATAGTATCCTGGGACCCGGTTAACCGAATGCTCGGGTTGAATGCGGATATTGAGAACCCCACCAATCTGACCGCGTACGATGTGAGGTTGATCTTCCGACATTTCATCCTTCGTCAGGTTACGAATGTCGATTCCTACACGAATAATTTTGACCCGGCGGCGAGCATCAATCCTTTCATTGCGTTCAGCAAAGCGAGTACCAATCGCCAGTTCGGCGCCTTAGCGACGATCTCCGAAGTGGTGAAGATCCACTGGCCCGTGGGGTCTGGTGGATTCATGCTGAATATCGTTGAAGCGATGTGGCCGGGGCATTGTTATGAGCCGTACGAGATCAACAACATAAGCACAACCGGCCCGATTGTCGGTGCCGCCACAACCGATGTTTTTTGTGATGTACTTGATTGGCAGAATGACGTCGCCACGGTTACAATCGATACAACGCCCATCACGGGTGGCACTACCAACATGACGTTTGTCTCGGGCAACACATGGAAAGCCACCGTCGGCAATACCGTCGGTGCTGCATCTGGTGATTACAAATGTCTCATTATGGGACGTTCACCTGACCCGTCAAGCCCTTACGATAGGCTTTACCAGTACGCCTGGATAAAAATCAGGCAGAATAAATTCAAAGAAGTCGGCACCTATCACTTGCAGCCGGGACAATGCTCAACTGATATCGGTGTTATCGGGAATGCCGCCGGTACGCCGCTTGATTCACACATCCTGATTTCCGGCACCGACCCAAACCACCCTGGTCTCTGCGACGCGATCGACAAATTCACTGCATATTACGGCGCACCTGCTATGTACAAGAGCCTGGTGAATCTCGATCCGGCGAACGGCACCTATCAGCCGTGGCCGATTGAGCGTATCGACGCCACATATGACGGCGCGGCTGGCTGGAACAACTACAACACCGGTCTGCAATATACCCAGCCCGGTTATACTCCCGCCGCCGGCGTGATGAATCATGAAATCTACTCGAACATCGACCGTAACGCCAATTTCACCTGGGCCTGGCCGAACGATCACAGGCATTTTGACCCGGCATTTACCGGCATAAGTTATTTCCCGATCGATGTCTGCGATGATTTCCAGCGATTCCAGTTCGCGTTATGGATCGATTACAATGGCGATGTACGTCCTGTCGGGCTCGAACGCTGGCCGGGCGGGAATTACCACAACAATGACTGCATCTACTACACATCATTCGGACCCCTTGGTTTCGTAGGCACGGGGCCGGGCAAGGTGGAACCGGGGAACGATATCGGCGGGATCGATGCATGGCAGATGTCATACAGTGTGTGCCGCATGTTCATCCTCGAAAACGGTTCCGATTGGGCTGTTGAGGCATTCGATATCACCAACACCGCCGCGAACTGGGGCTTCGACCAGGCGCAGTGGGCGTTCCAGATACCGTTTCCTGATAACATCATGCCCATCGACTGCGAACTGCTGCCGGTAAACAGCAACTTCAAGCCGAACCCGTTCAATCCGACATTATGCGTTCTCGTGAAACATGCCGTCAGCGGTGCAGGTGATATTTACTTCTACGACGCATCCAACGGTGTTTACCTTAACAGCTTGAGCGGATTAGGTGTCGGACTGCCGACGCCACCGATTGTGAATAAGCCGCTGTATATCGATAATGATGACGGTCACTTCGAGATACATGTTATGCAATCAGGACCGCAGGTGACTGTGTATAAGTGGATTTAATAACGATGGTAATCCACGAAATGGGATTCGTGGGTTACATTTATTGCACTGGATAATTTGATCTTCCCAACGCGATTATAAATCCTCCCGTCCGGAGTCTGCACCTCCGGGCGGGAGGTTTGTAGTTTCGGGACGCCCTTGTCCAGATACAAAAAGCGCATATATTAGGGGGGCGGGACAAGGGTGCCACAAGAAGGGAGATTCATGGAATGCGAATATTGAGGTTTATTCGTCGAACGTTTCAAATCCTGGTGGGCGTTCCATTTTTGCAACGCCTGCGGTGCAGCGGGGTATGGCCGCCATCATGTTGTGCATCCGGTGCCAGGGCACAGTGACGAACATTTCGTCATACTTGAAATTGTCCGGGCTTCGGTTCGTCCAGTCACCCAGGGCAACCGTCGGTTCGCCGGTTACGAGTGGATATGAAATTACCTGGTGGCATGTCGAGCCGCCCAACTCGGGACGCAAAGGATTGCCATCGTCGAATTGAAGCAACTGCGCGAGACGGCATGCCTGCTTCGGCGTGGCGATGAACAGCACGAGTTCGGGATCGGTCGTGCAGCTTTCCAACGGTCTGTAGATGACGTGCTCGGCGAGGCCGGTTGGCGGGTCGGTGCAGTTGACCAGCATCCTCCAGAATGCGCCCTGGGAAGCGCAGAGCTTCTCTCCGTTCACGAGGAACTCCTTGAGGCCCTTCCATGCTTCTCCTGACGGCCGGGGGCCGAGGCCGAGATGCCATGTGCCCCCGGGGCATTGGCTTGTTTCGCTGTTCAGGTCGATAACTTTTCCTTTCGATGCGTCGATGAGCGCGTAGCAAGCGGGATGTTTCCCATCAACGGCATCCTCAGCCGCAACATCGGTATAGATAATTGCAACCGGGCTTCCCCGTAATTCCAGCATTGATTTCAGTTTCTTTGAATATTCCTCATAGATTGTCATCGGCATTACCTCCTGTATGGGACCTGCTTAGATTCATATTGTACATATGTTTTGTCTATAAAAAACCCCCCTCTGGTGAGGGGGGGGAAATGAGTCATAAAATAGACCTGATCAGTAGCCTTCCAAAATCATGTAGTCACTTTCACCATAGATAATTCCTGTGTCGTGGTGGAAGTTGTTCAACTCGCCCGGGAATTCGCCTGCCGCGATATAGGCCAACGGCAAACCGTCATCATCCAGCCATTCGTATATCACGGCCCATGCGAACTCTGTGTCGCCGAGCTCGACTGTCAGATCGTGCCTCACCAACAGGGCATCGTATGTCGCGCCCCCCCACACTAATGTCAACGGTCCTTCACCGATACCGCGTACCTGCCATATCAGTTCGAAGATTTCGATGGGGACCGGGGGGGAGGGGTGGACATAACAACATCCGCTCGTTGTGAAGTTCGTCGCGTAGTAGTATGGGTACTGGAATTCCATCGGGACATTCACGTTGCTCACATCATTGAAAATATAGGTGCCGCCGAGCAATGTGGGCTCGGTGATACCGTAAACCAGACGGTTATTAGTGACGGTGTCATGCTCCTCGCCAAGATACGGCTGTAAGGAGTTGGGTCCGAAGGTGAATGATCCCTTCCAGAAATGGGTTATGTCCGTGGGATACGACCCGACAAATCCTGATACTTCAGCGTCGGTGGTCGGGATGCTCTCCAGCGTTAAGATGTCGGTATAGACATAACTGAACTGCCAGGGTCCATTTGGCTCCCAGTATTCGACCCACTCCGGTTCTCCCGGTGGGGAATCAAGATGCACGGTTGTGTACTGGAATGATTCGTTGAAGTACGGGGCTCCTTTGAGAAGCGCATCTTCTTTAAGGGTAACCGAGACACCCGGCTTGGGTGTTACTACAATATCGATTAGTTTGTATGCTTCGTAGTGGGGCTGTGGGATTGATGGTACGAGGTTATTATTCTCCTCGACGTCGATAGCGATGATGAGGCCGGGATATGTACCGGCTGCAACTCCGTTCTTGTTGTCGATATGCACGGTGTACACATCGGAGTATACGGTCGAATACTGCCATGCCGCGGTCCAGTAGGCGACAACCGGCGGAGTCTCGATATAGAGATCTTTCGCCTCAAATCTGACGTCCTGGATACTTCCGGGCTGATGGTCGTAAACGGTGATGGTCAGGTTCATGATGCTGCCGCCATCTTCGGAGAACATGAGTCCATCCGATTCACAATCGATGAAATAGGCTTCAGGACTGTTTGCGGTAATCGGGTAGTCATCCGGGTATGTCCATGGGGAAACGCCATCGGGGAATTCCCATGAAGCATCGACGGCATAGTTGAATATAAGTCCCTGCGGTGTGGAGATCACGAAGGTCCTGATATTCTTGGTTCCGGGACCGAAAACTCCACGCTGGGAGAAATCCATGGCTGTTACCGGGTCGCCGGGCAACAGGCCGTCGCAGTAGTACTTATAGCCGTTCAACTGGGCATCATAATTGCCAAAGCTGTCAGGCGCGCCGAGAAGCCCGTCCTTATAGCAGAAAAGTTCATTTTCCAGCACATAAGGGAACTCAACGGGGTTCCACATCCTTGTGTAGCCATCCGCGTTGACAAGGCGCAGGGTTGTGGGGCCGGGCATTTCCCACTGGACTGTAGGGGTCGCGTCCATGAGGTCGGCCCTGCTGATGACGATGCCCTTGACATCAAATCCCGCAAATTCATTCAGGCCCAGGAATGGGTGGGTAAGACCGATATCGACCTCAAGTGTATTGTTCGCGATATCAAAAGTGACATCGCTTTCAAGGGTGAGGTTCAAAAGCGGTGGCGGTTCAAGGAAAGGCAGAACATTCAAGTGAAATTCAGAAATGCGGAGCTGATAATACTCCAAAGTTTGGGCCTCCGGGTCGGCTACGAATTGCCAAAACCCCCAAAGACCATGACTGTTGCTCCCACCATATGAGACCGCTTTTTCGGGCTCATCAAAGGCAGTGATCGGGGAGTTTGAAGACGAACAGGATACGAGTAGGAGAATGAGGGAAAGGATGGTTAGTAAACCAAAAGCCATCCGGTGCATAGCACACCTCCTAAAAATTGTGAACTTCAAATATATTGCCAAATATAGACCTCGCTAAAATATATTAGATGCGATTCCTGTTGATTTAATTATATGATGCCCCGGTAAAATAGGGCTTACAGCAGAATTTTCAGGATGATATTCAACGGTTTCGGGAATAAATTCCCGAAACACCGATGGAACGACGCGGATATCAGAAGCACCGGGAGGTTTCTTTATATAAGGCCCGGGACAAAAAATCGGCTCATCTGCATCGGGCAGAAAAAAGCCCCCCGTTATGGGGGGGCGATGGTTTTTTCCTGCATTTGTGATTTAGTAACCTTGCAGGATATGGTACAGGCTCTGCCCGTAGATATTACCGGTGGCGGAATTGAAGTTGTCACCCCAACCGAATGGTGGGCCGTCGGATGTATTTGCCGAGCAGATATACGCCAAAGGAGTTCCATCATCGTGGAGCCATTCATAGACAATGAAATCGATGTATGGTGAGTTCAAAATTTCCAGGGTGATATCGTGACGCATCAGCAGTGCCGGGTAGGTCATGCCGCCCGGGGTTAAAGTTAATTGGCCCTCACCGATACCCCGAACGCGCCATATACACTCGAAGGCCTCAACTGGTATCGGGCCGATAAACATGTACTGTCGTCCGTTGGTGGTGAAGTCGGTTCCGTAATAATAGGGATACTCAAACACCATCGGTATCGTTGCACCGGTTGTATCCTGGAAGATAAAGGTATCCCCAATCTGAAATAGCTCGGTTATGCCGTAGATCTTCCTCGTGTTGGTGACGAAGTCATGCTGTTCGCCGCCAAAGGGTTCAAAACCGAATGCTCCGTAGGTGGCAACGGCTGTATAAAAATGCGTGATTTCCGGTGGGTAAAGCCACACGAAGCTCGCGACTTCGGGATGGTCCAGAGGAAGGCTTCTGATGGTCACGATTTCATTATAGGCATAGCTGAATTGCCAGGGGCCATCGGCGTCGGTATAGTCAACTATATGTACGGGGGGTACATCCGCGTAGTACGCATCGAAGATGAATGACAAGTTGAATGATGGCTGCCCCTTGGCCTGCGCATCTTCCTCGAGGGTAACAAAAACCCCCGGCGCGGGTGTGACTTCAATATCGATGAGTTTGTATGCCGTGTAATAAATTGGATCCACCGAGGCCGGGGAGAGTATGACATCCTCTTTAATATCTTCAACACATATCAGCGCGGGATATGTACCCGCTTCCGCTTCTTCGAAGTTTTCAAGATGCACCGAATAGACATCGGTAAACTGCGTTGAACCTTCGAAGGATGCAGTATATACAGCCGGCGGGTTAGGCGCGACGTCGAAGTAAAGGTCTTTTGCTTCGACATATACATTCTGGATACTGCCGGGCTGATGGTCGTAGACGGTGATATAGAGATTCAAATCGCTCCCGGCATTTTCAGAGAACATCATTCCCTCAAGGCTGTAATCGATGTGATACGCTTCCGGTGAGTTGGCGCTGATAGGGTAATCATCAGGGATTGCCCAGGGAGCTCCACCGCTGGGGAATTCCCATGATGCATCGACGGCATAGTTGAAAATGAGACCCTGGGGCATCGCCAACTGGTATGTACGGATATTCTTGGTTCCCGGAACAAACAGTCCTCGATTGGTGAACGGCATATTGCTGACCGGGTCACCGGGTCCAAGGCCGTCGCAAAAATACTTGTAGCCGTTCAACTGGGCATCGTAATTGGCCCAGTCATCCGGTGCGCCGAGCATTCCGTCGCGGTAGGTGAAGATATCGTTTTCAGGATCGTACGGAAACTCGTCGGGGTTCCACATTCTCGAGTAACCGTCCGCGTTAACCAGGTG
The DNA here is from genome assembly GCA_965372275.1 of uncultured bacterium. GTDB lineage: Bacteria > JAJVIF01 > JAJVIF01 > JAPKYR01 > CAZSPL01 > CBDVBS01. The sequence goes on from CBDVBS010000025.1 coordinate 12,368, forward strand.
AAGCGTGTTCGGGCCGGGCATCTTGAGGTCACGTGAAGGGGTCGCATCGATCAGGTCGGCCCTGCTGATGACAATTCCCTTTACATCAAACCCGGCGAATTCATTAAGGCCGGCGAACGGATGGGACAGGCCGATGTCCACGGTGATAAGGTTGTTAATGTGGTCATATTCGATATCGCTTTCGAGTGTCAGGAAGAGAAGAGGTGCCGGTTCGAGCCAGCCGAGGACATTCAGATGCATATCCGACACCCGGAGCTGGCAATACTCCAGGTCCTGGGTTTCAGGATCCCACATGAATTGCCACATTCCCATCAACCGGTGGCTTGTATTGCCGCTGGCGCTCTCTCTGACGGGAAGATCGCCGACAGTTACATTGGTGCTGGTGGATGAACAGGATACGAGCAGGAGTAAGAAAAGAGAAATAGATAACAAGCAGAATACCGTACGCCGCATTAGCGCACCTCCAAATTCGAAATATAATTTTTCAGAACGTTTCTCACTAAGCAATTTTTAGATGCGTTTTGGAGATGAATAATTAGCAATAGTATGACAAACGCTTACCAGGGATACGATCTGATATCGGCAAATGAAGACGTGCCGGGGTTTATCAAATTGTTTTATCATTCCCCTTTAGTAAATAATAACAGCAATATCGTCGACATTCCAGCCATAACCGCCGGCGTTATTCACAGCTCCGAACGCGAATCCCGCGCGGGGAGTAGACATGGTCAATGCGTCCTCCAGGTAATAACTCGTGAACTGCCAGTAGCTGTAGCTTCCGGCCATACCCGCTTCAGGTTCTGCGCAATGTGGGAACTGCCCCCACAGGTAAAGCCCGGGTACATCGGTTACCGGATAAGCGAAGCCATCTTTGAAATCATCGGCCGGATAGAAATCGCTGTGATCTACATCGGTAGCTACTCCTACTTTCCCTCCCGGATACCCGCTGCTCTCGGGTGGTGACCAGTCATATGTCAGTACTCGTGTCATAAATTCCACGTACGCCGTCGTGTGAGCGGTTTCAACCGGCAGTTCCGGGGAGCAGAGGAGCATCCAGAAGCCGGTCCAGAAATCACCGGGGTATGTTGAGAAATTCTCGATTGCCGCCTCGTCCCATGAATAATCGCCGTTTGCGGGCGGCGGGGAATGCGGGCCGGCACCAAGGGGCCCCCACCTGTTGTAATAGATCCCCGCCTGACGCCAGTCGTCTTCCCATATACTGAATGTGCTTACGGTTTCCTCGGCATCTTCCATGAGGATGAAGCCTGTCTGAGACGCGGCGAATTCGATACTGCCGTTCCATCCGGCAATGTAATAGACATATCCCTCATAAGTGATAAAAGTGCTATCGATGTATTCCGTCCCGGTCACAGGGCGGTCGGGACGCAATGCCCAGGTTGCGGACGGGGCATATGCTCAGTTCTTGTAGAGATTCGTCTCAGGATACCCGCTGATGTTATCCCATTCGAGCTTGATGCTTTCGATCAGGCCGGACGAAGAACGATTGGTCGAGATCCTGAAGTTATATTCGAAATTCGGCTCTTCGGTCTCCACTTCGGAAATGTGGGTGAAGTATGCCGAGACGGTTTCGCCGGTGAGCAACCCGCCATAATCAACGGCATCACTCTCAACAGTGATAAGCAATTCGATGTCGTCATCGCTTGTAAGGGTCACCTCGGTGATATCGACCTGGTATGTGCTGTAACCCTCACCGCCGGCGATGGGGGTTGAAGATTCAGCGGATATGATGTTGCCGGGTGATTCGACCCGGACATTGTTGTATTCGGCGTTGTACCAGTCATAGACATCGACAGCGAGATGCAGTTCCCCGCCTGTTTCTGTTTCGCTCCAGTAGAGGGAATTGTGTATTTCTGCGACCGATATGCGATAGGCTTCCGGTCGATTCGCGTTCTCTGAAAAATCATCCGGCGCAGCCCATGGCTGATCGCCTTTGGGGAACTCCCAGCAGGCATCGATGGCATAGTTGAATACGAGCCCGGCGTCCATTTCGATCGTGTAATGACGAATATTCTGCTGACCGGGGGAGAACATCCCGCGTGAGTCAACGGGAATAAGTTCGAGCCCGTCGTCCGGGCCGAGTGCATCGCAGAAATATTTGTAGCCGTTCAGCGTACAGTTGTAATCACCAAACGAATCCGGTGAGCCGAGCAGGCCGTCGTTGTAGGCGAACATCGTTCCATCGTTCACCGGGAACTCCGATGGATTCCACCAGCGGGAATAGCCGTCCGCATTGAGAAGACGCGTGTCTCCTTCACCCGCCATTACGAGATCGGGATCGCTGAATCCATCCACCGACCCGCCGGTGATCAATATACCGCATACATCGAAGCCGGTGAATTCGGTAAGTCCTAAGAATGGGTGACGCAGGCCGATCTCGACCTCGATTATATCGCCGTTGAATTCGAGGCTTTCGAGGGTCAGGTTAAGAAACGGGGGCGGTTCGAGGAACGGCAGGACATTCACATGCATCTCTGATGATCGAAGCGGAATAGCTTCCAATGTGGCGGCTTCCGGGTTGGCCACGAATTGCCATAGTCCCCATAACTGGTGGGATGGCATATCCTCGGCGGTGCGTGGCGTTTCATCGGGTGTTACCACGGAGTGTTAGACCCCGTTTGAGCATCCGGCGAAGATGCCGAGCAGTGCGATTATTATGAGCGTTGCGATTACCTTACCGGTCATGATGTACTCCGTTATGTCAGAACTTCCCCCAATATGTTAGATTCGGTGCAGGGGATGTTTAATAATCATGCGCTATTTTAATTCATGTAGCCCGGTAATCCTTTGCCGGGAATAAATTATGTAACTCGGTATTCTGATGCCGGGATCAATAAATATCAAACTCCGACCCCGAAGCCCCATCTTCAAAGTTGCGGATTACATCCTCATCGGCGACGTGATGAAAATAGTTCCGATTATGATCGAGGAATTTTCTCAAGTTCTATGAATTCTGGTCAAATCCGCATCAGTTACATATATAAAGGGAAGCATCTCCACTCTGGTTTTTGTTATAATCAATTTGGACCGGTTGTAGAAAATGGGGACAGTCACCTATTTCTTTCTCCATGTACTTCTCGATAATTAATTATAGCTTTAAGAAATAGGTGACTGTCCCTATTTTCCGGCTCAGCCTGTGACGTCGAGAGTCCCGCCGACTTCCTCGACGGGCGGCTCATCGGATTCTGATGGATCGCCCTCTCCTTCATCCGTCTTGGCTTGGGCTTCCTCTTCTTCCTGCTGTTTGCGTTTTCTGTGAGGAGACTGCTGTATCTTTGCCTGGTCGGGACGCTCCATCTCGGTGGGCTTGGACTTGCGTCTCTCGCGTTCGGCCTTGATCTTATCGCGAACAGCCCCGGCTTCACCGCGCTGGCCTTCCTGTTGCTGCTTATCGATTTGATCGACGTCGCTTACCTTCTGAAGCTGGATACGCGCGTCGCTGCCATCAATACCCATTGATGTCTCCCGTCGGTCTAACTACACTGAAAATATACCACGAAAAGCGCAGGTATATAACATAAGCAGGGACGGGCCTGAATATCGAGATATGAGGGCCTGTCCCTCATT
>CBDVBS010000026.1:0-15768 GCA_965372275.1 uncultured bacterium
GCGTGTGCAACATCGGGTGGAATCCAGGCGTTGCGCAACTTCAAGAACGTCGATGAGTTTATCTCGATAGTGTATGCATCACCGCAATACATCGAGACTCTTAATAAATCAACCGCGATATCCGATCACATCCCGGTCGATTTCGAACTGCGCGGCTGCCCCATCAACAAGTACCAGCTCATCGAGCTCGTGTCGGCCTACCTGAACGGACGAAAACCCAACCTGCCGACATACAGCCTTTGCATGGAATGCAAGCAGCTCGGCAATATCTGCGTGATGGTCGCGCATGGAACCCCCTGCCTCGGTCCGGTTACCCAGGCGGGATGCGGGGCATTGTGCCCGTCATTCAACCGCGGATGCTATGGCTGTTTCGGCCCGAAGGAAACGCCGAATACCAGCTCACTGGGAAAACAGTGGGAAGAACTCGGCACCGCGCGCGACGACATCATGCGAGCGTTCAGGGGATTCAATGCATTCTCGGAAGCATTCAGAAAAGAGAGTGAAGCATATGAAAAGTAGAACGATCAAGACCGATTACCTTGCACGTGTTGAAGGCGAAGGCGGGCTCTACGTGAAGATCAAGGGTGACGTCGTCAAGAATGTGCAACTGAGGATATTCGAGCCGCCCCGGTTTTTCGAGGCGTTCCTGCGGGGCAGAAAATACACCGAGGCACCCGATATCACCGCCCGCATATGCGGCATCTGCCCGGTGACATACCAGATGGCGTCCTCACAGGCGATGGAAGATGCATGTGGGGTCAAGGTCGACGGTCAGTTGAGAGCACTCAGGCGACTGCTGGTATGCGGCGAATGGATGGAAAGCCACTACCTGCATATCTATATGCTTCATGCACCGGACTTCTTAGGATACGATGATGCTATCCAGATGGCCAAGGATCACCCGGAAGCGGTCCAACGTGCTCTCAGATTAAAGAAACTCGGTAACGATGTCATTATCCTTCTCGGTGGACGTGAGATCCATCCCGTCAGTCCGCGTGTCGGCGGCTGGTATAAGGTCCCGACGAAAAAAGAACTCGAACCGTTGAAGGAAAAGCTGAAAAATGCGATCGAGGATGCGGAAGAGACGGTGCGTTTCAGCGGGACACTTCCATTCCCCGAACTGGAACAGGACTATGAATATGTCTGCATGAGCCACCCGGATGAATACCCGTTTAATGAGGGCCGTATTATCTCGAACAAAGACCTTGATATTGAGCTGTCCGAATTCCTCGACCACTTCAGGGAAATCCACGTCGAACACTCAACATCGCTTCATGCCGTTCGCCAGGGACGCGGATCGTATTTAGTCGGTCCACTCGCCCGGTTCAACAACTGCTTCGACAAACTCACCCCACGCTGCCAGGATGCCGCGCGCAAGGCCGGAATTGAACCAGTATGCGGAAACATGTTCAAGAGCATCATCGCCAGGAGCGTTGAATGTCTGTACTGCGTTGAGGAAGCGATCAGGATAATCGAGGAATACGAAACCCCCGATAAACCTTACATCGAAGTTCCGCCGAAGAAGGGTGTCGGCTTCGGCGCATCCGAAGCGCCACGTGGATTCTGCTGGCATCGATATAAAATCGATGATAACGGCATTATTCAGGATGCCCGTATCATCCCGCCCACGTCACAGAACCAGGGAATATGCGAGAGCGATCTCAAGTTGTTCGTGGAAAACCATTTGGACCTTCCCGACGACAAGCTCCAGTGGCAGTGTGAGCAGGTTGTTCGAAACTACGACCCATGCATCTCATGCTCATGCCACTTTCTCAAGCTGAAGATAGACAGGGAGTAATGAAGGGTCATGAGTGATATGAAAAATAATGGAAAACTCACCGTAATAGGTGTCGGAAATCCCTACCGCGGCGACGATGCCGTAGGGATCCACATCGCCTATGAGCTGATGAACCGCATCAACAACGATATTGACATTATGATAAATTACGGCGAAGTCGCCGCGATGATGGAAACATTCGAAAAATCCGATTCGGTGATTCTCGTTGACGCAATGTGCTCCGGTTCCAAGCCCGGGACGATAATCCGCTTAGATGCATCCCGTGATGAAATCCCCGCCGAATCGTTCTCTTATTCCACCCATGCATTCAGCATTCCCGAAGCTGTCGGACTGGCAAGGGTTTTGGGGCAGCTCCCCCGAAATGTTATTGTTTACGGGATCGAGGGGAAGGTTTTTGAAACCGGAAAAGGTTTATCGACCGAGGTGGAAAAAGCCGCCGGCATTGTGTTATGCGAATTGCTCAGAGATATCGCCCGGATGGTAATTCCGGATGCCACCCCTGACTGCATCGACATCGGCGAATAATGAATGCTGGAAGATACTGAACAAATAGAAATCGTTGACAACGAGGAATACACGCGTCTGCGTGTTGTCATACGCGGCGCCGTGCAGGGAGTTGGATTCCGTCCATACGTTTACAGGCTTGCAACGGAGATGGGACTTAACGGGTGGGTGATCAATTCATCCCAGGGAGTGTTCATTGAGGTTGAGGGGGACAGGTCCAAGCTGAACTCATTCATCCTTAGAATTGAGAAGGAGAAACCTCCGCTCTCTTTCATACGCAGTATGGAACATTCATTCCTCGACCCCAAGGGCTATGACAAATTCGAAGTGCGTGAGAGTGATGATTCAGGCGCCAAGACAGCGCTTGTGCTGCCGGATATCGCAACGTGTCCCGATTGCCTCGCGGAAATATTCAACCCGAACGATCGCAGATACCTCTATCCATTCACGAACTGCACCAACTGCGGGCCGCGTTACAGCATCATACGGTCCCTTCCTTACGACCGCCCCAACACGACGATGAAGGCATTTGACATGTGCGACGAATGCCTTGCGGAATACACAAATCCCGCGGACAGACGTTTCCACGCTCAACCAAACGCGTGCCCGAAGTGCGGGCCGCATGTCGAATTATGGGATCGTACGGGCGGTGTGGTTGCCTCGCATCACGACGCGGTCACAAGAGCCGTTGAAGCAATCAGGCTTGGAGAGATCGTTTCCGTTAAGGGATTGGGCGGGTTTCATCTCATTGTCGATGCCCGGAACAACGATGCGGTGAATGAACTTCGAGAACGTAAACATCGTGAAGAGAAACCCTTAGCCTTGATGTATCCATCAATCGAATCGATGAAACGTGACTGCGAAGTCTCATTGATCGAGGAACGCCTGCTTTGCTCACCTGAAGCCCCGATTGTCCTGCTGCAGCGCAAGCAGGGGGATTTGGAAATAGCCGGGGATGTTTCCCCGGATAATCCATATATCGGGGCGATGCTCCCATACACCCCCCTGCACCATATTCTCATGGCGGAACTTGATTTCCCCGTTGTTGCAACGAGCGGGAATCTTTCCGATGAACCGATATGCATCGATGAAAGAGAAGTCCTCGAACGCTTAGGCAATATCGCGGATATCTTTCTCATTCACAACCGACCTATTGAGAGACATGTGGATGATTCAGTCACGCGGATCATGATGGGACGCGAACTCGTGGTTCGACGCGCCCGTGGTTACGCGCCGCTGCCCATTCATCTCAATAAACCATTGCCCAGGATCTTAGCTGTCGGCGCACATATAAAGAATGCCATCGCGGTATCTATCGACAATGAAGTTTTCATCAGCCAGCATATCGGGGATCTCGAAACAGCGGAAGCATCGGAAGCATTTCGGAGTGTCATAACAAGCTTTGAGAATCTTTATGAATCGGCGCCGGAAATTATCGCCTGCGACGCGCATCCCGATTACACATCAACCCGGTATGCACGCGAAGCCGGGTTGCCGATCATTACGGTGCAGCATCATTATGCCCATGTCATGGCCTGCATGGCCGAGAACGAACTCGAACCACCGGTGCTGGGGGTTTCATGGGACGGCACCGGCTATGGTTCCGACGGCACCATCTGGGGCGGTGAATTTTTGTATATCCCGGAGGCTTCATTCCAACGTGTCGCCCACCTTCGCACATTCCGTTTGCCGGGTGGAGACAAAGCGGTTAAGGAACCAAGGCGTAGTGCAGTCGGCCTGTTGTTTGAAATATTCGGTGAAAGCCTCTTCGATATGCAGGAATTGAATCCCGTGCAAGCTTTCTCCAAAGACGAAACAAAAATCATACGCGATATGCTCTATAAAAGAATCAACTCGCCGGTAACATCAAGCGCCGGACGTCTGTTCGATGCCGTCGCCTCCATCATCGGGCTGCGCCAGGTAATCCGTTACGAAGGCCAGGCGGCAATGGAGCTTGAATTTCGCATCGGCAGGTTCGACTCCGATGATCGCTACGCAATCGAACTGAAGAAACCCGGCGAAGATCCCGATCAACCATCAATCGTCGATTGGGAACCGATGATCAGGGAAATAATTGAGGATGTAAACCTGGACATTCCCGCGGGATTTATCTCCGCGAAATTCCATAACACACTGGTTGAAGCGATCATCCTGGTCGCTAAGGACTCGGATGAAAAGCAGATCGTCCTTACCGGCGGATGCTTCCAGAATAAATATCTTACGGAGCGTTCGATAATTCGATTACGCGAGGAAGGCTTCAAACCCTATTGGCATCAGCGGGTCCCGCCGAATGACGGGGGTATCGCCCTCGGTCAGGCAGTTGCGGCAACGCGCAAACTGGTGGTAAAGTAAAAGCTATGTGTCTTGCAATTCCTGGAAATATACTGAGCATAACCGATGACAATCCGCTCACACGCGCGGGTAAGGTGAACTTCGGCGGCGTAGTGAAAGAAGTCAATCTCGCGTACGTACCGGAAGCGGGTATCGGCGATTATGTCATCGTTCATGCAGGATTCGCCATCAGTACTTTGAATGAAGAAGAAGCGAACCGCGTGTTCGATTACCTCGATGAAATAGCCGAACTGCCCGATGGGAAAGGGAGCGCATGAAATTCATCGAGGAATATCGCGACGCCGAATCCGCCCGAAAGTATTCCGAAGAAATTCACCGTATTACAACTAAACCATGGATGATAATGGAAGTCTGCGGCGGGCAGACGCACGCGATCATGAAATTCGGCATCGACGAATTACTGCCCGAAAATATCAGGCTCCTTCACGGGCCCGGATGCCCGGTTTGTGTCACACCGCTGGAACTTATCGACAAGGCGATCGAGATTGCATCGCGTCCCGAGGTTATATTCTGTTCATTCGGCGACATGCTGCGCGTCCCCGGTTCACAAAAGGATTTACTCTCCATCAAGGCTGAAGGCGGGGATGTCCGCATCGTCTATTCCCCACTCGATGCGTTGAACCTCGCGCGTGAAAATACCGACAGGCAGGTCGTGTTCTTCGCCATCGGGTTTGAGACAACTGCTCCCGGCAACGCAATGGCGGTCGTCCAGGCACATTCACAAGGTGTGGAGAATTTCAGCATCCTTGTTTCCCACGTACTCATCCCACCGGCAATCGAATCGCTCCTCTCCTCCGAGGATATTCGCGTTCAGGGCTTTTTAGCTCCCGGACATGTCTGCGCGATAATGGGTTTCCGCGAATATGAAAACATCGCCCGCAAATATCATGTGCCGATCATCGTCACCGGTTTCGAACCGCTGGATATACTGCAGGGCGTATTGATGTGCGTCAGGCAATTGGAAGAAGGCCGGGCCGAAGTCGGGAATCAATACACGCGCATCGTAAGGCGGGAAGGCAATATCGAAGCACAAAAGATAATCCGCGAAGTATTCCGCATCATCCCGCGTAAATGGCGCGGCATCGGTGAGATCCCGAAAAGCGGTTTGGCATTGAATGAAAAATATTCCGCCCATGACGCCGAGCTTCGATTCGGAGTTGCTGAAATTACCGCCAATGAATCAGAGGAGTGCATCAGCGGACTCATATTGCAGGGCTTGAAAGAACCTGATGAGTGCCCGGCATTCGGCGGTAAATGCACGCCGGAGCATCCCCTTGGCGCGACAATGGTCTCATCCGAAGGAGCCTGCGCGGCATACTATCGATATAGACGAATGCAATAAAAGGTGGACACATGCATAGATGCCCGATACCGATCTCCGATTATCCGAATGTCCTTCTCGCCCATGGCGGCGGCGGGACATTGATGCACGACCTTATCGAAAAGATTTTCGTGCCGACATTCGATAACCCCGCCCTCAACGCAATGCACGATTCCGCCGAACTCGAACTCCCCGGCAAGCGGTTCGCGTTCACGACTGATTCATATGTCGTCCATCCCCTCTTCTTCCCCGGCGGTGACATCGGTTCTCTCGCAATCCACGGGACCGTCAATGACCTCGCGATGTCGGGAGCACGTCCATTATTCATCAGTGCAGGCTATATCATCGAAGAAGGTCTCCCGATGGAGACACTGTGGCGTATCGTGCAATCCATGCAGGAAGCCGCGCGAGAAGCAGGCGTGCAAATTGTCACGGGCGATACGAAAGTGGTTGACAGGGGTAAAGGCGATGGAGTTTTCATCAATACTGCTGGTGTGGGAATTATCGAACATTCGCTGGATATCAGTCCAACTTCCGTTAAAAGCGGCGATGCAATCCTTTTAAGTGGTGACATCGGAAGACATGGAATAGCTGTGATGACCGTACGAGAAGGACTCGAATTTGAAAGCGCCATCGAAACCGATTCGGCGCCATTGAACGGACTCGTCCTCGATCTTCTGTCAGCGGGAATTGAACCACACTGCCTCCGTGACCTCACGCGGGGCGGACTCGCGACGACACTCAACGAGATCGCGAAATCCGCCGGGGTGACAATCGAGATTGATGAGAATCATATTCCGGTACGCGAGGATGTCCGTGGTGTATGCGAGATACTCGGTCTTGACCCGCTTTACGTGGCCAATGAAGGACGGTTCATCGCATTCGTGTCACCATCAGATGCAGACAAGACACTGGAGATAATGAAATCCCACAAGTATGGCAAGGGAGCAACCATCGCCGGTGAAGTCGTGGATGAAAAATCGCCTGTTGTTAAGATGAAGAACTCGATCGGCACAACCCGTATTGTGGGTATGCTCAGCGGTGAGCAGTTACCGAGGATATGTTGATTCGGTAATAAAATCGCTTTAAGTCCGATAAAACCTGCACAACCCCAAAATAAATTTGGTAAAATGCACCCCCGGGTGAAATATTTCGCAAGCTGTATGCCTGCACCGGGATAGACCGCAGGGAAAGTAGCAGGCCACATAACCAACCGGGTTAAAATCAACAAGCGAGGTTTGATAGCCTATGCAGAACAAGCCCATATTCGACAACAGCCATGAATCCATCGGCGGCGGGGCCGTGAAACTCATGCAGGATCTCGGCACGAAGGTGGTAATCATCTCCGCCACGCGTACCCCGTTCACGGACGTCGGGGGCGAGTTGAAGGACTGGAACCCTATCGACTTAGGCGTCCATGCCGCAAAATCAGCCATCGCCAAAGCCGGACTCAAGGGACGCGAGCACCTCATCGACCATACAATAATGGGCAACGCGATGCACACATCCATCGATTCCCACTACGGCGCGCGTCACGTTGGACTCAAAGCCGGTGTGCCGTGGGGCAGCCGGGCGTTCACGGTCAACAGGATATGCTGGTCCGGCGGTGAAGCGCTCACTCTTGCCGCGAAGGAACTCATCTGCGGCGACTCAAGGCTCGTACTCGCCGGCGGTTACGAGAGCACATCGCAATCCCCGACCGTCACCTATGGAAGCGCGTTCGGTTATCCATTCATGGGCGGTGCACGGACATACTTCCTGTTCAAGGACGGATTGAAAGACACTTATACCAATACCGAGATGATGGATACGGCTGAGAACCTCGCGCGGTATTATAACATCACTCGTGAAGAAGTTGATGAACTCGCGTACGAAAGTCAGATGAAGGCCAAGGCCGCCACAGAGAATGGCACACGCGCCCAGGAAATCACCCCGGTTGAAATGCAGACACGTCGCGGGATGGTTGTTTGTGATACGGACAGCCATATGCGTCCCGATGTCACAATGAAGACCCTCGCCCGTATGATCCCCATCAAGCCCAACGGCGTAACAACTGCTGCCAACGCAAGTGGAATTGTCGACGGCGGCGCGGCAATGATAATGACGACTGAGAAATATGCAAAGGAACTCGGTCTCACGCCAATTGCCGAAGTCGTTTCGTGGGGAGTTGCGGGGGTCGATCCGAGATACATGGGAATCGGACCTGTACCGGCGATGCGTATGGCGTTCGACCGCGTCGGACTTACAGCGGACGATATGGACAACATTGAGATAAACGAGGCGTTCGGCTGCCAGTATTTAGCTGTTGAGAAAGTGCTCGAACTCGACCGGAAGAAGGTCAACAAATGGGGCGGCGCTATCGCGCTTGGGCATCCGCTTGGAGCGACGGCGGTGCGTCTCACGATGGCATTGATTTACATGGGCGGGATGGGAATTTCATCCGCCTGCATCGGCGGCGGCCAGGGCGGCGCATTAATTGTAAAGAGTTATCTGAACGGGAAATAAAATAATCCGGGTGCCGCTCACTTCAGTGTGCGAAAAGGTTTCGAGACAGGGTGTCCCGAAACATCAAAGATAAGAATTTGTCCCGGCATCAGAATGCCGGGTTACATAAGTAAGAAAATACAGACAAGGATTTGAAGAATGTTCCGGGTGCCGCCCACAAGCGAGTCTTCGAAGCTTGTGGGTGAACAAACGTAAGATCGAGGTACTATGGAAATAACACAAACATTAATCGAAGAAATTATCCGGCGGGTATTGAGCGTAACACAAGCTGAACAGATCATCCTGTTTGGCTCTGCAGCCACTGGAACGATGACCCCGGATAGTGATGTTGATATTATTGTAATAAGGAAAGGCACCTGTAATGTAAAAGATGAAATGGCCCTTATCGGTGAAGCCCTTGGCGGCCTGGATTACCCGTTCGATGTCATTGTGATGCCCGTTGAGCGCTTCGAGGAAACCAAGGATGTAATCGGTGGTATCGCTTACCCCGCAAACAAATACGGGAGGGTGATTTATGAAGCCGCCTGAGGAAGTAAGAAGGGAATTCGTCCAGCAATGGTTGGACAAAGCGGAAGGCGATTTCGAATTGGCTAAGCATTTAGTATCGGAGAATGCACCATTCCTTGAAGCCGTGTGTTTACACGCCCAGCAGGCTGCTGAAAAATACTTGAAGGCGTTCCTTGTTGAGCATCAAGTTGAATTTCCCAAAACCCACAATCTTGGGCATCTCCTCGACCTTAGCGCAACCATCGACTCATCACTCGCAAAAACCCTTAAACAAATCACTGTTCTTAATCCTTACGGAGTTGACTACCGGTACCCAGGCGATTTCCCGGAGATAACGCAAGAAGATGCCGGGGAAGCTCTGAAATTGGCCAGTATGGTTCGGGATGCCATACTGAGAGAATTGAAATAGGAAAAATCCCGGCATCAGAATGCCGGGCTACATGGGAATTAATCGGGTTTTGGGACACTGAAATAATGAAGAGTAACGTAGTAATGATTAATTCTATGTCCCTATCCTCCCTCCGCTTACTGGGGGATTTAGAGGGGGGTTGTAGCGCAGGCTTACAGCCTGCAAGGGTTTCGGGACAGGATGGCTTGAAACAGCAAAACAATGGTAAATTGGTGAGGTTCCACAATTTCGGGAAAACTTGAAAAATTGCTAACCCCAGAAGAACGGGAACTGGATAAAAAGAGGGCAGAATTATCTGTTTTAGAGACTGAGATTGCCCAATGTGAATTAGATTTAGCAACATTCACTGCTGAACTCAGGACATTTGAGGCGCGTTATCTTAGTATCGTAGGTGTACGCTACGCAGAACTAGACCAGATCGAGGCTCAAATAGCTGAAGCGATAGCAAGGCTTTATCCTGAACAAGCAGAAACCCAGCAACGGGCATATGATGCACGTGCTAAAGCTGAAAAGAGCACAGAGGCTATCGGGGATTTTGTTGGGATTAAGGAACCTGACGATTTCAAACCTCCTGATTCTCTGAAATGCCTTTACCGTGAGCTCTCGAAACAGATTCATCCGGATCTCGTCACGGATGAAAAGCAACGTGTCCTAAGGCGGAAACTTATGGCCGAAGCTAATCTTGCATATGAACGACAGGATGAAAACCATTTACTGAATATCCTTAATAATTGGGAAAGCAGTCCGGAGTCTGTTAGAGGAGATGGAACTGGAGCAGAGCTAGTTCGTATTATTAGGAAGCTAGCCCAGGTTAATAAGAGACTTGAGGAAATTAAGGCTGAGATGGCACTGTTGTCAAATTCTGAACTTAATGTATTAAAAGCAAAAGTGACTGATGCGGGACAGCGTGGTCGTGACCTGTTTAACGAGATGGCAGAGCAAGTGAATGACAAAATTAAAGATGCTCAGAAGCGATTAGACGGAATAACCTGTAAGGGGACGGAAAAATGAACGGAGTGGATCCTAAAGACAATAGATCAATGGTCCCTACCTCCGCTGCTAAGCTAACTGCAAGATCATCAGACATGGTTACTCGTGGGTTGCAAATGCTGATGGATGGGGAGAACGATGTTGTCCTTCTTGATGTGACTCCCCTATCTATAGGCTTTGAGACGTCAGGTGGTGTATATACAAGGTTGATTGAGAAAAATACTATAATTCCCACTTCCAAGAGCCATGTGTTTACCACTGATGCTGATAACCAAACTACTATAGAAATCATATTATACCAGGATGAGGTGCCTATTGCGCGTCACAACAAATTGCTTGGACGATTCAACATTACAAACATACCCCCCGCGCCTCAAGGTATCCCCCGGATAGAAGTTTCATTCAACATCGAAATCAATGGTATTGTCACTGTAAAAGCAGAGGATCTGGGTACAAAACATGAATTGCCTATTGTAATCAATGAGACTTCAGACCTAATCGAAAATGAGATTGAGAGTCCGGGTTGGGGGACCGCACTTCATAAAGCAGCTCTAGATGGTAATATCCAAATTGCACAGGCACTCATTGAAAAAGGAGTTGATGTCAACGTCCGAGATTTATATTTTCGGACACCATTGCATATTGCGGCGCAACAAGGTGATGTAGATTTTGCACAGTTATTATTATCTAACCATGCTTATATTAACGGTGCCGATTATGACTTCAAGGAACACATCCACACGACACCGTTACACTTTGCAGCTGGTGCGGGGGAAGCGAAAATGGTTGCTTTCTTGATTGATGCTGGTGCTGCTATCGACGCAGAAAGCGAATATGGAACACCATTGCAATCTGCAATTCGTGGAAACCATTCAAGCACAGTAGAATTATTAATTTCTAAGGGTGCTGATACTAATAAAACGTCACATGATGGTTGGATACCGTTACATTACGCTGCATTTCATGGCTGCATAGAAAAGGACGAACATGAATGTGGTGGAATTGTAGAATTGTTGTTAGCAACTGGTGTTGAAATTGATCGTGCAGATGACTTTGGCTGGACGCCAATGCACTGGGCTGCTGTACATGGCCATAGAACAACACTCGAATTCCTTGTTTCAAATGGCGCCAATGTTAATGTTAAGACTAAGTGCAACGTAGGCGGTTTTGAATATCATGAATTCTGTAACATAGAGTGGCCTCTAATCTCGAGAGAACCTACACGAATAGTAGATCAACGTAAAGGATTTTGTTACCTATATGGGCTAAACACTGATGATGACCTTTGGCGCAAATTTCATTTCAAAATACCTGCCGGTTCAACACCTTTAGATATAACACGGCTATGATAAATATATCCAAGAACATATCGCTAATTTACGACAGGAATATAGTGGCAAAGAATGATTTCAATCGAGTTCTATAACCCAGTAACCGCTCAACATCAGAATGGTGGGTTACATAAAAACGAAAATTATTCAAGTGAGGATTAAACAAATGACTGACAAAGAAAAAACATGGGACGATGTAGAAATCTTGGTGGTCGGTGCTGGCACGATGGGTGCGAGCATCGCACAGGCATATGCCCAGAACGGTTTCACCGTGGGACTGCTGGACATCTCCGACGAAATTCTCGTTAAGGCGAAAGTGGCCATACAGGCCGAACTCGACTCCGCGCGCGGACGTATCTTCAGCGATCAGGATATCGAGGATATACAGGCCCGTATCCTCACTACCGCCGATTACAATACCGCATGCAAAGGCAAAAATCTGAAAATCGCCATAGAAAGCGCGACCGAGCGCATGGATATAAAGCTGAAAATATTCGACCAGCTCGACAAACTCTGCGCGCCGCATGTGGTGCTTGCCACGAATTCATCATCGCTCAACACAAATATCCTCTCCGAAGCGATCGGGCGCAAGGACAAGGTCGCGTGGATGCATTACTTCTATCTCCCGCACAAGAACAGGGGCGGTGAGGTCGCGGGCACCGATACGGCATCTGACAAAACAATCGAAACCGCGCATTACTATATGAAGATGGGCGGCAAGGTTGTGACGCCGATCCTCACAAGCCGCAAAGGCGGCGCCGCCGATATCATATTCGTCGCTCTCCTGCTCGAAGCCTGCCGTATGGTCGATGAGGGTTACAAGAAAACCGACATCGAGGAGGCCGGCAAGAAGGCATTCGGTATGCCCATCGGATTCCTCAGCTTGATGGACGCCACCGGGCTTTCGGTCGGCTTATTCGCTATGGACTCATTCGCGGACGACTCCGACCCCGGCGATCCTCTCTACACAATTTACAAAGATTTCTTCAAGACCACCGATGGTTACCGCGCGCTCGTGGCATCGCATGTCGGCGCGTCCGATCCGGAATCCGTCAAATGGATACCACCCGAAGGACCCGGCAATGGTGCTGGTGATGAGAATCTGGTCAAGGGACTTATGGAGCGGTTCTTGGCGGTCGCGTTCGCAACGGCGTTTGAGATAGTGGACGCGGGAGTGATCGAGCCGGATCAATTCGAAAAACTTACACAGAATGCATTCCTCTGGCGGAAAGGTCCGTTCACGATCTTCAATGACTGGGGCGTCAAGAAAGCATGGAAAATGGTGCAGAACCGCGCAAAGACCGCGGAGAAATTGGGCCATCATTTCCCCATACCGAAAAACCTGAAAAAACTCGCTGAGAAAGAAAAGAAGATATTCAAATTCGATCTCAGCCCGGTTGACTACAAATATATCCCGGAGATAAAAGCCGCGTGGATCACTCTCTCCTCTCCGCAGAACGCCAATGCACTTGATATGGATGTCTTCGAGCAGTTGGAAAAAGCATTCAAAAAAGCCAACAAGGATGACAATGTTAAGAGTATCGTATTCGACACCGCGCCGATCAAGACATTCATTGCCGGGGCGAATGTTCCCGAATTCGTGGAAGCCGTCGAGAATAACGAGTTCAAGAAGATCCGTAAAAACACCGAGCGGTGGCAGGATGTGATATTCCACAAGATGACCGGCGGCGGGAAGCCGAAAGTTGCGATCGTGGACGGACAGGCATTCGGCGGCGGCGTGGAGACAGCGATGGCATTCGCGTGGGATCCGAACACGGTCGTCATCGCGACACAGCGCACCGTCTATGCAATGCCGGAAGTCAGGCTCGGTATATATCCCGGACTTCGCGGAACGCTTATGCTCCCGCGTATTATCCATCGGGCAACCGGTGATCATGAATTAGCGATCGCAATGGCGCGATATTATGTACTCGCCGGTGGAACCACAACCACATCTCCAAGGTTGCTGAAACATTTCGGTCTGTGCGATCTGCTTGTGCAGTCCAACAAGCGTGAGGAAGTTGCGCGTGCGATCTGCAAAGCCATCGCTAAGAAAGGCGGCAAGCCGCTCAGTAAAAAGGGCAAGCCGTTTGATAAAGAGATATTCGACAAATTGGGCATCGATGAGCTGCCGACCGAACTTACGATGGATGAGGAAGAAGAGATTCGCGTAATGACCGAGCTTTTCCTCAAGCAGGATCTTATTCCGACACTGTATGCATTCGGGCGACGCCAGGCCGAGATCTATCACACATCACCGTGGCGCGAACAGGTGCAGCGTATCACCACCCGCGTCGCATCGGCTTCACCAAATGCCGTGTGGATATCCAACTGGCTTATCAGCAAAGGTTTTGATGATTATATGAACGGCGTTGACCTCGATAAATCAGCGAAGTATGAACTCGAACAACATCTCGAGGAAACATTCAAACACCCCGACGCCATCGTGGGCCTGAAAGCCCTTGTCAACCGCGAATTCCCGGTGTTCCCACGCCGCTATCCATTTGGGGAGTAATAACTGAACGGAAATACTATTGAGACCAATTTTAGTAATCAACACTTGAATGAACGGGTAGTGTAGGTCTCCTGACCTACACTTGCCGCCGCAGGTCAGAGACCTGCGGTACCCGGTTCGCTGTAAAAAAGAGTTGATTTATAGGATTGGTTTGAATGGGTGCCGCACACTTCAGTGTGCGGTATTTATCTAAACACATTTGCGGGTATCAAGACCAAGTATCTCACCATCTGCTATTACGTAAACTCTTTCTTATAGCAATCCATACACAGGGGTTTTAACATTGAGGTATTGATTTCTTTGCCGCAACTGTGACAGTAATTCTCCTCAAAAGTGGGGTTTGCAAACTTGTTCCATCTTCTGTAGCAAGAAGGACAATAAGGCCTTTCTGGATCATAATCAATCTCTCTCCTACACCGGATGCAATTACCTGGCGCTTCTAGTGAGGCATTTTCTTTTACATCCTTTTGGAAACCACTAACCTTGGAAGCAGTTCTTTTGCCTTTGCTTAACTTCGCAGGTTCTGGCGGTGCGAGTTGGTCTCTAAGATAAGCTCTCACCTCTTCTTTCTGACCGGGATCTACAAGACGAATTGCTATTTCACGGCTAGAACTCTGTGAAAAATCATAGAGGTTCATCGAGATCATAATGATTTCGTCATCGAAAAAATATAGTTTTGCATGGAGGTTTTTGATAGGAATAATAGTATCGAAATACCTTTCCAAAATTGCATGATCGTATTTGGGATTATCTTCTTTGCGAAGATAGAGAATACGGTCTACTCCCCTATGCTTTGCACGTTCAAGAGCGTTCTCAATATGACCCCATAATTTAACATATGGGCAAACAATAATGATCTCCCGTTTAGCGTTGCTGATGTAATCAATAATCTGAGGACCAACATGATGGTCATATAGAACGATTCGGTCAGGTCCAGGCATACTGTGAGCACCTCAGTGTTTGTATTTTCATCAGTTCACCAGCAGAATGTTCTTTAATTCCTCAGTGCGAGTAAGCCTAATAATATCACCTAAAACAGGCTAAGTACAAACTTAGATTTAATAACTGCAGCATTGCTTTCCATGACCACCCTTTTGAAGACAAAAGGGTGCCACCCAGATGGTGAATGCAAGGCTCCCCCACTACTCTTCAGTTTCTCCCTTACGTCTGTCATAAATCAACTTCCCGTCAACTCCCACGCAGTCGGGTTCGTTTTCCTTAATCAGAACAACGATATGAGGTATTCCATACGCTTCGATGGCAACCTCGGTCAAACCCTTCACGAGTTTCCTCTTCGTCTCAATCGGGACCGGTGGTCCCTCAACCATAATACTCGGCATATCATTCTCCTTTCTCCCCCCTGGGGGCGCGGACTGCCAGTCCGCTTATTTGAATAAATCCCATTTTATCATGCGGACTGGCAGGGGCCGTTGAATAAGTAAGGATGTGCCGAAAAAATGGGACAGGCCTCAGTAGTGTAAGCGTTGGGCAACAGGTATAATGCGCTGTTCGAAAGTGACGTTCTCCATTTCTAAA
>CBDVBS010000027.1:0-15761 GCA_965372275.1 uncultured bacterium
GCTTTGAAACCGGTTGTATCGACGTTGGCCAGGTTGTTGGCGATAACATCGATCGCCTCTTTCCGACCCGAAAGGCCGCTTGCCGCTATGTAAATTCCACGCAACATAACAATTCAATCAATGCAAAATTTGCCCCTTATTATTCTTTCGACCATCCTTGCCTGATTTTTAGGGATTTTGGGGAAAGTTGTACAAGTGGATAAACATGTTCATTTCCTTAGACGTGCGAAACCGGGTGGGGTTAGAAATAATTATTTTTAAAATTGGTTTCAAACGTATTATTTTCTATAAGAACAGTATCTAATGTTATTGTAATCGTTAATACTCAATGTAGGGATTTCGCTAAACACCAATGCTCAAAAATAGTCATCCGGGCTAAGACCTGGGGGGTTAAATATATTTAATCCTTTAGTGCTGATTAATACTTATTATTCAGGAGGTTGGCATGTTTAGAAGCACTATCATAAGTCTTGTTTTCATCCTTGCATTGACATTTATGGTGTCTTGCTCAGGCGAGGGTGGGAATGTAATTGCACCTGATAAGGGGGAAAGGGATGTTGTTGCTGCCGAGGAGCCCGGCAATACGGTGTGCCTTGGCCTATGGCAGTTCGTTGCCGATAAGGCTACCGGGGAAGCTGATTTAGTCCAGCTCAGGAGTGCGGATAAGATAATCAACGTGTTAGGATTCATGGAGCCACCGCCGCTGACTGCGATGGATTTGGATTGGCCGAATCTTAACATCGACTTCCCAAACGGCACGGTCGATGTCGGCGTCATATTTACACACCCGATAAATGATGCCGTCTTCACGGGGTTTGACGTTCGGGGCGTGGTATTCGGCCCCGACGTTACTAATGCCGATGGCCTGACCATCATCCCAAGCCCAGAATTTTTCAAGGGGGTGCCGTTCGGCTATCAAGACGGCCTTCTCGGCGCGCCGGACAACTATGTCAACTACGAGGGCTTGGCGGGTTACAAGTACTACTGCGATAGCATTGGGGCGGATGAGGACTTGGCCGAATTTTTCTCCGATACCGACAATCTGGCCAATAGGGGCTGCTTCTCCGCCGGCATGCAACTTATGCGTAACTACCACCTCGACTGGAATGATGTCAGCCACAACTTCCTCATCTTCAACTATGCAATCTATGCCAATTACAACTGGCCGGTTGGTGCTATGCCTTGGGATGTTGATGACTGGGACATCTCAACAGCCAACAGCGCCGAAGCTTTCTGCTGCAGCGTGACAGAGCTTGCCAACTACCTTTATTTTGGCGGTGGGTCTGGCGGCGGCGACATCAGCCTGCAGGTGGAAGCCTGGGACTGGCAGGGGGACATCAGTGATGTTACCGTCGAATCTTGTGATGGGATCATAATCCCACAGACATCATACGATGTAGGGTCGTTACCTGGCTGCACCAGCAAGTCCAATATCTACGAATTCTACGCTGTTCCAGGTATCCCGACCCAAACCGGTGATTTGGATATCCTCATCACCGTGACCGATAACAAGACATTCGGTGAATGCTGGTTCCTGGACCTGCTCCCCACGAGCCACAGCAAGTATGGTAAGAAGGTTTATAACTGTTTCATCTACACCACCACCGTAATTGAGTGCCCGGAGCCGATTATTACGAGCATTGACCCTGACAACGGCTGGGTGGATGCAACCCTCGATGACATCATCATCAATGGCAAAGACTTTGTTGCAGGGCCATCTTGGGATGCCCGTCTCAAGAAAGCCGGGGAGACCGATATCGTCGGCACCGATGTCCATTTCATAAATCTGACCACCATAACAGTCGATTTCTACCTCGGAGGAGTTGCCACGGGCCAATGGGATGTTGTCGTTACAAACGGCTGCGGCGTAGAGGGCACTAGCGCTGGGCTCTTCGAGGTGGTGTGCCAGACACCAACGGTTACAGGAATAAACCCTCCTAATCATTACCCCGACAATTATCAGTTCCCCGCCACTATTACCGGCAATAATTTCTTAAATGGTAGCAGCTTAGCGGTCAAACTCAAAAAGACTGGGCAGGCTGACATCTTTAGCCTCAATGTTGCCTATATTAGTACCACTCAAATCAACTGCAATTTAACCATCCCATCAAGCACGGCAGTAGGCCTTTGGGATGTTCAGGTAACAAACGGATGCGGGACGCCGGGTACCGGTGTTTATCTTTTTGATGTTTGCACAGCACCCGTGTGGAATCCAGGCGTCACACTATCTGGTTCCATCACAAAGGCGCGTGCAACCAACAGTGGTGCCATCCTCGAGTACGCCTCGACTTACCGCCGACAACTCACATTTAACGTCAGCGGCAGCAACGCTACCGCTGGGAACGGAGGCCCATACACATACCAATACTATGTCTCCACGAGCAATAGCAGCCCAACAGGTTCGCCGGTTGGCTGGGTCAGTTTCTCCTTCAATAATAGTGGAAGCTTCACAGTTCCATGGTACATCTACTCATCGATAGCCCCGGACAGGCTTTACCTCTTTGTCCATGCTGGAGACGGTGTCATGCTATCCGGCCCCGTGATGTGCACAACCCAGATACAGCTTTCGAGAGTTTGCTATCAACCTTCCAGCACAACCTACCAGTGGGGCGGATGGAGCAACCCTGGCATCATGGAATGGCACGACCTTCTTAATTTTAGCGTTTTCTATGGCGCGAACGGCAAAACCGGCTACTGCTGGCTTTACAGGGGCAGCGTCAACTTCGGCTCAACCGGTGATAACCAGTTCGAATTCTTTATACCCTTCCAGTGGTGGAACGAATCTTTAACTACAAGCAACTATCTGCTGATGCAGCACGGGACAAGTTCATCCTTAGGCACAACCGTCGGTACGCTTTACGGGAACATCAACCATAACGGGCAGAAGAGCTATAACTACACCGGCTATACCGGCATGCGGTACATCGGCTTCTATGCCTACAAGGGTTATTCACCCGATAACTTCGCCTGGTACATGACCAACCCAGCGTTCTACGAAGATCCGTCCTAATGCCTTCTGCATAACGCCCATTCGTCCTAGCCACTCAGGTGCGGGGGCTGTTCGATGCTATCCCAAATCCAGTGTTTTTGGAACAAGTTCCCAGTACACTAAAAAATATTGCGTTTTGCGTTACCGCCGGGTGGCACGCCCACGGACGTCTTTGGACTTGGGCGTGTCTTTATTATGGACATGACTCGATTGTCAGGTGTGAGGGCACGGGCAAGCTCGAAGACTCGCTTGTCCGTGGCACACGGAGCTTGTCCATGGTACCAGGAGCTTGTCTATGGTACCAGGAGGTTGTTAATTGCACCCGGAGCTTATTCATAGTTCGCGGAGCTATCGTCAATGGTCTATTTATCCGTGAAGGATAACCCGTCAAGGGTTATATCAAATGTATCGTAAAGATCGGAAATCTCATCGGGGTCGCCCATGAGAGCTAACATGCAGAAATCGAAGCTGTCCTCTGTTTGATTGCATATAAAATATCCATGCAATGTGGCGTACTCCGTCCCGTCATCCGGGCTATAAAGGAACAGGCTCGAAAGGATTTCCCGTCCACCCGCGAAGTACTTTTTGCGGGTTAGCAGTACGTTGGTCTGGTCCTTCTCAACAACGGCAACGGCATCGGTGAGCGTAACATCCCCGCTGTTTTCCCAATCAAATGTACGCTGCAATACCCTACCGTCGATTCCGCTATTGGTGCTGATTGCCAGACAGGAATCGGTTTCCTCAACATCCCACTTATATGGGAGAGACATGTTGAAACCCTCGAATTCAAAGAAGTTCTCATCAGCACCCCCGACTTCTATTCTTATATCACCCGAAGGACGTTCAAGATCGAAGATAAGCTCCCTCGATCCGCTGGGTATTCCGTTCAGCAACAGCTCTATTTCAAGCGTGTATTGACCGGCGGGGAAATCCCTCTCGATCGGAAGTTTGATGGATCGATTCTGGTCGCCGTTTTCAACAGAGCCAATGAGTTTGCCGGTCTTACTTGGGCCGCCCGGAGTTGACAGCTTATACAAGATTGTCTCTTCCGCCTGGTCCCTGAGACCGGAGATATGATAATCAGCGAGCACGAACAGATCCTGTGAAGTATTAAACCTGGTTATCCCGGTGCTCTCTCCGACCGCCACGATATTGAAATAAGTGAACATCACATCATATGGTGATTGCCCCTCGTAACTCACGCCGTCTATACCCGTACCGGCTGGTTCCGGGTAAATCGGGTCGTTATAACTCGTGACATTGATCTCAAGGATCCTTCTGCCGAGGTAGGGCGATGCCGTGATCCTCACATCTAAAAGGCAGGCCATCGTCTCGATGAATGAGACATTCGGTATTCTGAAATGTTTGACATAATATCCGAAACCGGCCCTGGGATCGATATAGTCGATTCCCGTGACTATGTCTTTGCCGTTAGCGTCGTAGAGTTCCCATTCCACGACCGCCGATTCACCGAGATAGTGATCAACCTGGTATTCAACGATGAGTTTATATTCGTTCCCTTCAATCAGGTTATAAACGGGATTTGATTCTCCGCCCGGAACCGGTAAGGCTACCACGACATCCCCTATGCGTAACGGGCCTTCATTTCCCTGTGGCACCGTTTCAAGCCAGAACCCGCCGTATGCATTGTTGCCTTCAATCGTAAGGACAACATCGACATAGATTTTTCCATAATGTTCGAGAAGGCCGCGTGGTATTACGCGGAAGAGATTCTTGTCGTTTGATCCTGCGAAAATCGACCTGAACTCCTTGCCCCAGAGCAGTTTCTCATTATCCATACTGAGCACTGTGTAAGTTATTTTAACATCCTCGCCAGGGACAACGGCGTAACAGTCGAAGCCGAGGAAGATATCGAACCATTCGCCGGGGAGATATTCTATGTCCTTTTCTTCATCGTAGAAGAACCCTTCGTTCAAACGAGCGTATGCTTCGTTGAAGTAAATATCCACGACGCGGTCGTAGGTTGGGGAGTAGTATGAATAGTGCGTGTCGTAACTGTGATCGCGTATATGGACATATTCCTTGTCTTTCTTCTTGTGCGAACTGCTGCTGGAGGATGATGATGATGAATCATCTTTTTTCTCTTCCTCCTTTTTTGCTGTTTCCTGCTTCTGTTTTTGCTCTTCCTTAGTGCGTCGGATGACATGTTTTGGGAAGGCATCGACGCGTGGACTGAGGAAGGCAAAGATCGAGATCACGAAGAGGAAAGTGCAGGCAAGGGCTATTGCACGATATCTCATAGTTGCCGAATTCATAAAATCACCACCGGTGTTCACTGAAATGTGAAATCCATTATCTTAAATATAAAGTATAAACGCTGCAAGCCCAAACATAGAAGTCATAAATATGTAAAGATTAAACGTTGTTCTGACGGGTGCTCAATGCAACCGTCCATATAAATCAATGCGGATATTCGCCATATTGTCATTCCATGCGGGTTACCTGCCGGCAAGTATTACATTACCCGGTCCGCTGAATTGAATCATCCCCTTGCCTATAATACCGGGTGCCTGGTTCATCTTGATGGCTCCTGAAAATCCAAGTATATGTTCGATATTGGCGCAAAGCTCCTCGTCGCTGCCAAGGGTGAATTCAAGGAAATTCTCATCTGTGCGAAGAAATGCCGCTCCCGCGCCCGACAGGATGTATAAATTCAGTATATCGAGGATGCCGGCAATTTCCGGTGACGGCTTGTAAGGCGAAGCGAGGACTCCCTTGCTGAGGACGAATATCGACGATGGTATCACCGCTAACCCTGACGGCGGGCCGATGTCATATCGTTTAATATGACCGCCATGTGTGGGTACGATTCCCGCGAGTCCCTTTCCGCCGGGACTTCGAAGTGATACCGCGTCCTGCAGCCACGCGTTGGGGATATCCATGGATTTCGGCTGGAGAGCCACGCTTCCTTTCGAGAACACGAGTTTCCCGCTGAAGATCAACAGCTCATCTCCCGCGCCGAGTTCGAAAGCTATTACCTGGTGATGGTCGCCGACAATACGATGTTTCATAGGAACCCCGAATGTCTTTTCTGAATTTCCCATATTCTATCATGCGGCATTTCTTATGTATAAATTCCGTGTGATATAATCAACAGGGGATGGCTTATGTCTAAATTTCGATATGTCGCATATGATAATCACGGCCGCAAGCAGAGCGGTTACGTCGACGCGGAAACCCGCGACGTCGCCATATTGCAGATCAAGAACAAGGGTCTGCAACCGACGGTGGTGCACGGTCCTTACGGTGCACCGGGCGCGGGTAGGTTCAACATATCGCGCGTTCGCGTTAAGGCGCTCGCAGCATATACCCGTAAATTCGCACAGCTCTACAAGGCCGGATTGGGTGTCGATGAGATATTCGACCTATTAGGAGAAGAAGAGGATGTCAGCAGGCTGCGCGTAGTTTCAAGGAAACTGGCCGAAGATATCCGCGGCGGCGTGCCCCTCGATTCGGCTTTGCGTAAATATCCCATGGTATTCCCGCCGCTATTCGTCGCCCTGTTCAATACGGGCATAGAATCCGGTAACCTCGATGATATTTCCGACCGCCTGGCAACAATGTATGAAAAGGAATCGAGCCTGCGTATACAGATGATGGGCAAGCTCGTTTATCCAATTGCAATGTTGGCGATTGGCTTTTTTGCTGCGTACCTTCTTTCGCGTTTTGATGCGATACCAGAGAGCGTGTTTGCTAACATACTCATATTCTGGGTGATAGTCATTGCGATAATCATCTTCTTCTGCACACCGGTGGGATATCCCATACTTCGCTCCATCATGAGATACGTGCCTTATATCGGGCCGTTGATGCTCAAGACCAACATGTCGCGGTTCTGCCGTATTATGGGGATCCTGTATGGCAGCGGCATTCCCTTGCTCGAAGCCCTCGACCTGTCGGAGCAGACGCTTCAGGACCCGCGCCTGTCGAACAGCATCAAGCAGGTGAAGGCGATGGTGAACGAGGGTGAGGACCTTTCAACAGCGATGAAGAGATCCGGGATGATACCGGCGAGGGTGATCTCAATGGTCGCGGTGGGTGAAAGGGGAGGGGATGTAGAAGCCGTACTTACCAAGATGAGCGCATATTACGACATCGAAATTGAGCATCATCATAATGTTCTCATGGTCGTAGCCTACTTTGTCGGGTACATGATGATGGCGGTGACGATCGGCTATATAATTATCTCGTTCTGGATGGGATATTACGCCAATATTAATGCACTGATGTCATGACAAGTCCAACAGTTCTCGTCATAGGCGGGGGGAAATTCATTGGGCGGCATCTCGTCGCCCGGCTTCTATCGAAGCAATACAAAGTGACCATCCTCACACGCGGGATCACGCCTCACCCGTTTGAGGGACTGGTCGAATGGCTCAAGTGCGATCGGGATGATGCAGAGGAATTCGATACGCTTCTCCACCGAAGGGCATTCGATTATGTGATCGATGTCATCAATTTCAATGCAAGGCAAGCCTCGCACGCGGTGGAATTCTTCTTTGGTCGGACATCGAAATATATCCACATTTCATCCGCGGCGGTTTACCTCCTCAACAGGATGCGAGTCAACCCGTTGATGGAAACGGATGCCCCGTCGGATATCGGTGAATCATCGCCCGTGCCCGGTTCGATGGTGGAGTATGGTTGGCACAAGCGCGCGGCGGAACTTGAGATCGAAAAGGCGGTTGTCGAAAAGGGTTTCCCGGCGGTCATCCTCCGTCCGGCGGTTGTAAGCGGGAAGTATGATTACACTCAGCGCGACTTGAGTTATATCACGAGGGTAAAGGACGGTGGTCCGATACTTCTGCCCGTCGAACGGCGCGGCAGTCACCGGCATGTAAATATTTCCGACCTGGTTGATGCGATAATACTTTGCATCGAACGAAAGGAAGCTATCGGCAAGGTTTACAACATCACATCTCATTCCATCCTATCCATGCCGGAATACCTTGGGCTTATCGCGCGTGCGCTCGATGTAAAACTTGAGATCATGTTCGTTCCGTATGAGCGTCTCTGCCGCGCACTCGGCAGGGGCTTCAGCCCGTTTGCATACGAGATGGATTTCATACAGGATATTCACCGGGCCCGGTGCGAACTTGGTTTCCGACCTGCTCGTTCGGAAGAATGGCTCGGCGAGCTGGCAAGTTATTACATCGGTGAAATCAAGAGCGAACCACCGGAAGAATATACCCGGCGTCGCGAGAAGGAACTTGCACTCGCCGGGGCGGTAAAGGGGAATGAGACATGATAATTGCCATTGACGGTCCCGCCGGATGCGGGAAATCAACCTTGGCGAAAAACCTTGCTGAAAAGCTTGGAATAGTTTACATCGATACCGGCGCAACATACCGCGCTGCTGCCCTTGCTGCTTTGCGCCGGGGGCTTGATGAAAGCAGGCCGGAAGAAGTTGCCGAACTGGTCGAAAAATCCCGCATCGCATTATTGGGAAAGCCGGACGATCTGCGTGTGATCCTTGACGGCGAAGACGTGTCCGGGGAGATACGCACACCCGAAGTCAGCGACATGGCAAGCCGGATATCGGCATTGACACCGGTACGTCGATCCTTAGTCGAACTCCAGCGGAAAATCGCCGAAGGAAATGATGTTGTGCTTGAGGGAAGGGATACAGGCAGCGTGGTTTTCCCAAACGCTGATTTGAAAATATATCTTGATGCCTCGGTGGAGGAACGGGCTAAACGCAGGGCCGGGGATTGGGATGATGATACCGGCCTGGAAGATATCAAATCGGAGATCGCACTGAGGGACGAGCGTGACCGGACGCGCCCCGACTCACCGCTCACTGTGGCCGATGGCGCGGTGATAATAGATTCGACCAGCCTTACAATTGGAGAAGTCCTTGAGCGGGTTATCGCAGAGATGCGTGCTCAAGGACTTCCAATTCCCCCGTGACCAAACTTGTCCCCCATTTGGGGACCGGTCCCCACCCCGTCCCCTCACTTACTATATAGGCGCCGGATTTGGCCGAAACCTTACACTTTTCCGGAAAAAATCCGGAAATATTTTCTTTCTTCCCCATTAATCATGTCAACCAGGAAGATAA
Organism: uncultured bacterium; assembly: GCA_965372275.1. GTDB lineage: Bacteria > JAJVIF01 > JAJVIF01 > JAPKYR01 > CAZSPL01 > CBDVBS01. The sequence goes on from CBDVBS010000027.1 coordinate 9,072, forward strand.
CAATTGAATGACGGGTAGTGTAGGTCTCCGACCTACACTCGCAGGTCGGAGACCTGCGGTACACGGCTCGACTGAAAAAGAGTTGCAAAACATAATTGGTATCAGGGGTTTACTTTATCAGGCTCGTTTCTGATATAATTTGATTATATATCTTTGAGGGAGGAAAGCAGTTTTGAAGGGTCTCATCCTTGCAGGTGGGAAGGGCACGAGGCTAAGGCCGCTGACTTATACGTCGGCCAAGCAGCTTATTCCCGTTGCCAACAAGCCGATACTTTTTTTCGGCATTGAATTCATGAAGGAAGCCGGGATCGAGGAGATCGGAATTGTCGTTGGCGATACGAAGGATGAAATAAGGGAGAATGTGGGCGACGGTTCCCGCTGGGGAGTCAAGATAACCTACATCGAGCAGGATGCTCCGCTGGGTCTTGCACACGCCGTCAAGATAAGCCGTGATTTCATCGGCAACGACAGGTTCTGCATGTACCTCGGCGACAATCTCCTCAAGCACGGGATCAAGGAGATCGTGGATGAGTATCGGGCATCCAAGTGTCATGCCATGATATTACTCACCGAGGTGGACGACCCAAGGCAGTTCGGCGTGGCCGAGTTGAAACCCGACGGTTCGGTCAAACGTCTTGTCGAGAAACCAAAAGAACCCAAGAGCAACCTTGCGCTTGTCGGTGTCTATCTCTTTGACCGGAATATCTTCACCGCGGCGAATGCAATCAAACCATCCGACCGGGGCGAACTTGAGATTACCGATGCTATCCAGTATCTTATCGAAGAAGGTTATGAAGTCACGCCGTCCATCGTGAAAGGGTGGTGGAAGGATACAGGTAAATTGGAAGACCTGCTTGAAGCGAACCGGCTTGTGCTCGAGGATTTACAGCCCGGCATCGAGGGGGAAGTCGATGGCCCAAGTACGACGGAGGGCCCGGTGAAGATCGGGAAAGGCACGAGGGTCATTAACTCAAAACTGGTCGGGCCGCTTATCATCGGAGATGAGGTCACGATAGAGGATGCTTATATCGGACCGAACTCGTCGATTGGCGACAAGTGCATCATACGCAAGTCAAGCATTGAGAACAGCATACTCCTTGAATCAAGCCAGGTTACCGATATTAATCTGAAGCTTGTGGACAGCCTTACAGGCAGGGGGGCACAGGTTATCAGGGGTAGCGGGAAGCAGGAATCAATGAGCGTAATGCTTGGGGATCAGTCAAGCATATGGTTTTAAACTTATACAAACTTATACAAAAATACAAAATCACGCATAATTCAGGAAGGACTGTTAACAATGGAAGATAAACTACCGAAAGATGCCGGCAAACCCGATTTCTCCGAGGCGAACATCGAAGATCTTGATGTTCGCGGTGACGATGAAATGTACGACACGCCGATGGGTGAGGAAGAAGAATACGAGGATTCCGGCGGCCTGAAGAAGGTGCTGGTTACCGGCTCGCGCGGCCAGCTTGGGGTGAAGCTCCTGGAGATCCTGTCCCCGGACTTCGAGGTTGCCGGGGTCGATATTGAAGAGATGGATATCACGAACCCTGACGATGTGTTGTCTTGTTTCTATCTCCACCATCCGCAGATTGTTATACACACCGCGGCCATGACCGATGTCGAAGGTTGCGAGGTGACACCCGAGGAGGCTTTCAAGGTTAACGCGATGGGCACCCAGAACATTGTTGCGGCGGCAAGGGAATTCGATGCCGTGTTGCTCTACCTGAGCACCGATTATGTATTCAACGGCGAAAAACCCACGCCATATCTTGAGTTCGACCAGACGAATCCCATCAACGTTTATGGTATGAGCAAATTGATGGGGGAGATGACGGTACGGGAAGTGTTGAACAAATTCTTCGTGGTGCGCACATCCTGGCTCATCGGGCCGGGGCGGAACTTCGTCCGGACAATCCTGAACCTGGCCGGGGAGCGCGATGAACTAAGGGTTGTGGATGATCAGATCGGTAAACCCACCTTTGCCCATGATCTTGCGCATGCCATCAAGGCGCTTATCAACACACCTTTCTATGGTACTTACCATGTAACGAATGCCGGTGAAACCACCTGGTACAAACTTGCAGCCAAGGCTTGCGAGCTTGCCGGCATAAATTCGAACATAGTTCCGATTATGACACAGGAGTATCCGACGAAGGCGAGACGTCCGAAGAATTCGAGCCTGGCCAACGTGGCCTTCGAGGTACGAAACCTAATGCAGATGCCGCATTGGGAGGATGCGCTGAAGGCTTACATAAAGGAAGAAGGCTTCAGTACAAAATAGTTTAACCTTTGTAAACCCTTAGTGTTATTATATATGGCGTTATAATATGCTTTAGCCTTACTTGACAAGTCCACCATATTTTGCTAAATTAACTGCGACCAAATTGTAGGTCACTTTTTTTTTGACCATCTTGCGCGAGATGGTCAGGTAGTTAGTGAACCGGGAAAGAGTATGAAACATAGGAAGACATTCCGTTGGGTTGGATATATTGGCCCAGCCGGGACAATATTGATTACCGCCTTTTTTCTGATCCAGCTCTACACCCCCATTGTAGTCACGCTGCCTGATGGTACGACGATATCGTCAGATAACAGCTTTTTATGCCCAAAGGCACTTGCGGCGGGTTCAGGCTATCCTGTATCAGGAATACACGGCTTTGATGTCGAGGACGGAGAGCACCGGCTGGCATCCCCCAGTCTTGTCTGTTTCCGGGGATCTGACGGTTTCACGCGGCATACTTTCACCTACGCATCGACTGTCGGGGACTTCCTTGCGGATGCCGGAATCAACCTGGGCCCATTTGATATTGTCGAACCCGGTGTGGAGGAGAAGGTCCCAGGATCGGGTGAGATACGACTGACCCGTGTTGAAGTCTCACTCGAAACGGCGGAAGAGGAGATTCCATATAAACTGATCCTCGGACCGGAAAGCGGGATGACATACGGAGAAGAGGAGATTGTCATCGCTGGTATCAACGGGGCCAAGGAAGTTACATACTGTGTCAGGCGGGAGAACGGCACTGATATCGGCAGGACCATTGTTGCGGAGAAGATAGTCAAACCCGCTGTTGACCAGCAATCACGAGTAGGCGTTGGTTGGAAACAGGATGACACCCGGCAGTTATTGGCGAAGGATGTCATGTGGATGGAAGCAACCGCTTATGATCCGGGTTACGAGTCAAACGGTAAATGGACCGGGATGCCGACCGCGTATGGTCTGGAAGTAGGTTATGGTGTGGTGGCTGTTGATCCTAAGGTGATACCCCTTGGAACGTCGCTTTATATCGAAGGTTACGGCTATGCCATCGCCGGGGATACCGGGGGCGCGATCAAGAAAATGAGGATTGACCTCGGTTACAATACCAGGCCTGAAGCCCTTCGATTCGGGCGAAGGGAAGTAAAGGTCTATATTCTCGATTGATTTTTTATAGAGCATCGTATAGGTTTATATGGGGTAACTTGTACAATCTTGCGCATTACAGCATTTCCGATAACCATTCAGCCTTAGAGTAAGCCTCGGTTGTGAATTCAACGGGGGTCTTTTTCATGTAACCCGAAGAGCTTCTTTCGACTTCAAGCATCAAGGGTCCCATGAAATCCGTGTTTCCTATCTCGGGGGGGGGGAGCGTGAGAGAGATGAATCACGATTGCGTCGCAGATATTGTCTCAAAATTCCAACAAAGCATGGGTGCCGTACACTTTACCCCAACGTTGCATAAAAAACGTGGCAGTTTAGAGAAAAAACACTTGCGGGGCGCATGAATACTGGGTGATAATGGGGTCACACTCAAATAATCACAAGACCCGGGAGGCCACCGCGAGTGAAATCCAGGATGGTTCGCATAACACTTGAGATACTACTGTCCTGATGGCACGGTCTGCCCGAGTCTTCGAGGGCTGACCGTGGTCTTAGCGGGATTCCAACATACACCACGGTCAGCCCTCCCAAAGCGTCGGGCAGACCGTGCCATCAAGAACGAATAATTTATGCAACGTTGGGGCAAAGTGTGTGGCAACCGGTAACTGTTGAATTTTGAGGCAGGCTCACTCCAAAGGGGTCGAAAAAAATGTTACCATCACATCGTGGATAAGTCCGGTAAGAAAAAGGTAATCATTGCGGTGGATCCCGGTACGCAAAAGTGCGGCATTGCGGTGCTTGATGGATATGGGAATATCCTGAAGCGGGATATCGTGCCGAGATCGGAAATTGTCGGACGGGTGAAATCACTCGCGTCCGAGCATCCCGACTCAGAGGTTGTGGTCGGAAGTTCCACCCAGGGTAAGGAGATCACCCATGACCTTTCAGAGCAGGCGGGGATTGAACCTGTTATGATTGATGAATCGAACAGCACCGATGAAGCACGGGTATTGTTCTGGAAAGAGAATAAACCGGGGTGTTTCTGGTCTGTTTTTCCCGCATCTTTCAGGCCGATGCCAAGGCCCATTGACGACTATGCAGCCGAGATAATCGGCAGGAGATTTCTATCGGAAAGGACTCGGAATATGGGCGAGAGATGATGTGTCGGAATCAGCGGAATTTCGTGGTTTACGGGATCAGGGTGTTAAAGTTTTTTAATAATTCTTAATCCTGGGAAAATACTTGAAATAAGGTACGGATACTATATAATAATCGGGTTGAGGGCATGAGTAAGGTTTGGGGATTGTTGTACATGGAAAAGACGCGGCGTTAACGGAAGCAGGTCGAAAGGAGGTGCTACTACTTGGTTACCTGAACTTTCGGCGTTTGCGTTTCATAATTGACCTGAAAAGGTTACGCATTGAGTCTTCTACAGGTACAGGGGCGCAATGCTTTTAGAATCGCGAATGGCGCGAAACGGATGGAGAGGAAACATGGATACTCGCCCTTGAAGTTTCAATCCCTCAAGTGATTCAAAAAAGCATCAGTCCCCTTGGTTCCCTGATAGGAGGAGATTTGATTTACGCTAAAACCAAGGAGGAGAATAATGCGTAAGATTTTGATTACAATGGTGGCAGCAGTTTTATTTCTTGCTTTCGCCATACCCGCCTTTGCTGGACCGTTCAGCGACGTACCGTCCGATCACTGGGCGTATCGTGCTGTAAACCATCTTCAGCAGGAAGGCGTCATCGTCGGTTATCCCGACGGAACTTTCAAGGGTGACAATCTTTTCACCCGCTACGAGATGGCTATGGTAGTCGCTCGTATCTACGATCAGTTGAGCGACAAGATCGGCGAATCCGGGAAGGATCTTCCCGACGGCATCGCTTACATGGATGATCTGGACGCGTTGAAGGATGAGGTTGACGATCTGCTCGACGAGTTCGCCGAAGAACTCGAAATGATCGGCTACGACATTGATGATATGAAAGATTGGATGTGGAACATCGAAGATCGTGTATCGGCCCTCGAGAAGATGGGGCAGCCGGTTCAGATCAGTGGTGCCCTCCGCATCAAGATCGAGGATATAATCACCAACGAGTATATGGGTCCCTACGGCACACCTTTCATCGGTGGTACCCCGGGAACAACCCCGCCGCAGAACTTCGAGGTTGAAGAACTGATCAAGTTGGCCTTCAAGGCTCAGCCTGCTCCGTTCATCAAGACCTACATCGACCTGTGGCAGATCCGCAGCTTCATCGGCGGCGGAGTCGGTGGCGTAGTAACTGCAACCGACAACAGCTATCTCGCAGTCAACCAGGCTTACGTCATGACCGATGTCTTTGACATCCTCGGATGGGAGCCGGGTAACATGTTCAGCCGGTTCAACATTGGCGCCGGTCGCATGTATGCAACTTTCGGCCAGTACGGTATGATCTTTGACAATCATTACCGCACCCGCCCCGGTGTCTCCTTCGATACCGGCGGTGACCGCCTTGACATCAATGCTTTCATGGCCAGGAATTTGCGCAACAATATCCAGGAAGGTCTCGGCGTGGGCCGCATTGCTTATGGCTTTGGCGATCCGAAGTCCGAGTACAACAAGACCAACTACTTCGCCAAGATAGGCGTGAACCTTCTCGTTGAGGGTTACGGCGACGAGGACGGCATCGGTTTCGATATCGACACCGAGATCCTCGCCGGCGAATTCCTCACACATGGTAAAGTCGAGTATGTGTATATGCAGAAAGACCAGATGGGCTATGCTGTTGATGACACATACGGCTCCGACTATGCCAGTAGCTTCATCGTTGGTGTTGACCTCTACAACGACGGCAACACCAAGGTGAACGTGCAGTATGCCGACATCGGCTTGCTGCCCGGCTTCACCAGCGCTGACCTGAACCCGTTCGAGTGTTGCGACGGCTACACCGGGCTCATCGGCGGAAACTCGCATCTGACCTGGGAGACCGGGATCAATATCTTCCCAGTCAACTTCGTGGGTGCGGGCGCCATCATCGAGCACACCTGGTTCGATACTCTTCTGACCAAGTTAACGTTCTACGATGGCAAGACTCAGTCCGAGACTCACCTGCCGGCCCTTATCCGGCTGCATATGAAGTACCCCTTGAGCGACAAGGCCGACATCATGCTGGATTACATCCACAGTGGTATCGACGCGCCGGCACTGGCGAAGCTCCGTGGTACATTCCTTGTCTCATTCTAAGTCCTGATGGACACATCAAGGGCCCCGGTTTCCGGGGCCCTTTTGTTATTTTCATTTACCTTTCAACCTTGATGGGTATAATGAATCCCCTGAAACAAGA
>CBDVBS010000028.1:0-15681 GCA_965372275.1 uncultured bacterium
ATATGAGAGCCGGTGGTGTTGTAATGCCAGACCTCGTTGCCCCACCTGTCAACGCAATAGACCTTGTTATCCATAGTTCCGAAATAAATCCGGTTGTCGAGGTCGATGCACGGGCTCGAGAAGATCGGGCCGCTGGATGCAAACGTCCACGAAAGATCTCCATCCGAATTGAATGCATAGAGGTTGTTATCGTGTGAGCCGATGTAGATCATCCCGTAGGGGTCCATTGCGGGTGATGAACGAACATCGCTGCCCGTTTTATATTTCCACTTGAGTGTGCCGTCGGGATTCATTGCATAGACATAATCATCGCGCGAACCGAAAACGATCGTGCCGTCCGCCGCGATTATCGGGCTCGATTCGGTCCAGCCGGTGAACTCCCATTCCCAATTAACACCACCATCCTGGGAGAATCTGTAAACGGTGCCGTAGCTCTGGGAATTCCCGTCGATTGCGATGTACATGTTCCCATACGGGTCAATACACGACGATGAATCGATCCAGCTTTCGCCGACATCCCATCTCCATTTGAGGGTACCGTCGGGATAGAGGGCATAATAATCTTTATCGTCACCGCCAAGATATACCGTGCCTTCATGGTCGATTGTGGGTGATGAATGGAGGACGTAATAATCATCGGTCCAGTATTTCCACGCCACATTGTTGGTTCGCGGGCCGAGGTATGGTGAACGGCCTGTGTGCCTCGGGTCGTGCCTGAACATCGGCCAGATCGGTTCCATAGGGTTAACCGTTACTGCAACCGTTATGACCGTGAATGCCTTCGTAGTACCGAAATGCGGGTCGGGATCGGAACTCTCGGCGATGACAAGAACCCTGTATTCACCTTCGGGGGCATATTTCTCATTGCTGAGAACCATCTCGTATTTACCCCAGGTCGCGGTGGAATCGATCAGATCGGCGGTCTTAAATCCGCCATGGAAAAACGGGGCTTCGACATAGACCGAGCCCACCGTGTCGACGCCCTGCCAGTCATTGAGTTCTATCCGAAGGTGGGCAAAGCCGTTGCCGATGATGGAGTCCTCGACGAGATACGCTTCCATTTCATACGGCTCTATGCAGTTGGCGTTGATCGAAAAGTCATCCGGAATATTCATCGGCGGGTTGGGATTCGGCGGCTGCCAGGATGCGTTGATGGCATAGCCGAACCTGAATTCACCCGCCGGCGGATCAATGATCAGTGACTTTGTTTCGGAAGCACCGGCGGGGAAGTGGCGCCGTTCATTCTCAACCTGATAGCACTTGAAACCGTTCAGCGTGGATGAGAAATCACCCGGTGCCGCCAATTTACCCTGCTGGTATTCGAATAACGGCATCCCGCCGGAACCGGGTCCGAAGTCGAGTGTATTAAACAGGTTGGTATAGCCGTCAGCATTGACCAATACCGCTTCACCAAGTTCAGCGGCAGCGGTTCGCAGGCCTGTTTCGGGGAATGTGAATGATCCGTCAGTGATGAAGATCAACCTCACATCGAAGCCGGTGAAATTCTCCAAAGCCAGGAAGGGATGCGTGATCCGCATTTTTGCATCTATATATCCCTCCGGCGTGAAGCTCAAACCCGCGAAGGCAAGACATGTGGAACAGGGAGATTCTTCGAGGAACCGGCGTATGTTGACATGCATATCATTGGCCCGCAACGGTATCGGTTCAATCGATGTATGATCCTCGCTTACAAGGAATTCGTAATAGCCCCAGAGGATGTTATTTCCCCAGTTCGCCCCTGATTTACTCATCGGCACGGCTTCCGCCAAGGTATTTACAGCCTCGATGGAACCATCCGGCTCATCACCCTGTCCCTGTGGATCGACGGGATGATTTCGCGAACATCCTGCCCAGCATACAATAAGGGCAATAATGCTCAGTAAAATAAGCACGCGCAAAGCAGTTCTCATAGCTAACAACCTCCAATAAATTGATGAAGCTATACTACCCAATTAATTTTCAGGACTCTTATTGAACCACCCTTTGAAACTACCGAGCAGGATGGCCACCTTCCATGCGAAATTGAATTGAAGTACATTATAAGGTAATATAAGATATTGGACAACTGTTAACTGAAAAGATGCCTGTATATATTTACGAACATACGGATAAACACGACGACTGCCCGGTTGAATTCGAGTGCTATGAGAAGATCACGTCCAAGGGTATCACCAAATGCCCCATATGCGGTCATCCGGTGCGGCGTATTATCAAGGAAGTCCATTTCTCGATAGACCGAATGGCGCCATCGCACCTGAATGAACTCGGGATGAAGAAACTGGTTCGCAAGGACAAGGGCCTTTACGAAGTTGAGAACAAACAGCCCGGTGAGGGTAAACGCAAACTGGTCGCTGACGACCGGGGCAAGAAGAATTTGTAGTATTGCCTGCCGGCTTTCCGTATTTGACACCCATACCCCCCTCGACTAACATTGACCGTTCCTTACGAGTAAAGAACATCCTTCGCGAATTCATTCGTGTGCGGTGGTTCTATTTAAAAGTGATAGAGGTTATACACATGATAAAGCGCACGCATAATTGTGAGGAATTACGGGTTGAGAATGCCGGGGGGGTTGTAACTGTAGCGGGCTGGGTGCACAAGATACGCGACCTCGGCCAGGTGCGCTTCATCGATCTGCGCGACCGGTACGGCATAACCCAGATCGTATTCGACCCATCAATCTCAAAGGACGCTCACACCGAAGGGATCAAACTCAAGCCTGAATGGGTTATCACGGTAAGAGGTACCGTGGCAAGACGCCCCCAGGGGCAGGAGAACGAGAATATGCCGACCGGCGAGATCGAACTCAAGGCGGAAATAGTTCAGATTGAAAATGAATGTCCCACCCCGCCGATCTATGTTGACCGCGACGGTGACGAGGACCGCGACACGCGCTGGCGTTATCGCTATTTGGAGCTTCGTCGAAAATCGATGCAGGAGAAAATCATCACGCGGCACAAGGTTTTCCGCTACATTCGTGATTTCCTCAACGAACGCGGATTCATCGACATCGAAACCCCGTTCCTCGGCAAATCGACTCCCGAAGGAGCACGCGACTTCATCGTGCCGTCGCGAATGGAGCCGGGTAAATTCTATGCGCTTCCGCAGTCACCGCAGATGTTCAAGCAGTTGTGCATGGTCGCGGGATATGACAAGTATTACCAGATAGCACGTTGTTTCAGGGATGAGGATCTGCGTGCCGACAGGGCGCTCGAATTCACGCAATTGGATTTGGAGATGTCTTTCGTCGACCAGAACGACATCTTCGAATTGATGGAGGAACTTTTCACAGGGATGTTTAAGGAAGTCGGGAACATCGAAGTGAAAGCTCCGTTCAAGAGGTTTAAATATGCTGAAGCGATGGGCATGTACGGCTCAGATAAACCTGATACACGTTTTGATATGAAACTCATCGACCTCACCGAAGTCCTCAAGGATTCCCAGGTAAGGGTATTCCGTGGCACACTCGATGAGGGCGGAATCATCAAGGGCATCAAGCTCAGCGGGAAAATCCCATCACGCTCGGAGATAGACGGATATGCCGAATTCGCGCAGTCCATCGGCGCGAAAGGACTTGCGCATTTCATCGTCGAAGCCGGGGGATTGCGAAGTCCATTGGCGAAACATCTCACCGATGAAGAGAAGGCAGGCATCACCGAAAAAGCCGGGCTCGAAGTCGGTGACACGTTGTTCGTGGTGGCTGACAAAGCAGATGTGGTGCATCCGGTGCTGGGTGATTTGAGATTGAAATTCGGCAGGGAGTATGACCTTATCCCCGAAGGGCTGTTCAATTTCCTGTGGATATATGACTTCCCGCTATTCACATATTCGGAGAGCGAAGGGAAGATCGTCAGCGAGCACCATCCATTCACCGCGCCAAACCGGAAAGACTGGGAAGAGTGGATTGAGAAGAGCAATCGGATGGAGCATGAGGAAATATTCAAGCTCGGTTCGCAAAGCTATGACATGGTTATCAACGGAATCGAGATGGGTTCCGGCAGCGTGCGAATTCACCGTCCCGATGTGCAGCGGGAAGTGTTCCGTATCCTCGGATTATCGGAAGAGGAAATCGACGACAAATTCGGGTTTATGGTTGAAGCCCTTTCATACGGCGCCCCACCCCACGCGGGTGTCGCTCCGGGCCTCGACAGGATCGTGCGGCTTATCACGGGCGATGAATCTATCGCGGATATCATCCCGTTCCCGAAGACGCTGAAGGGTAAGGACTTGATGTGCGGTAGTCCGTCAAAGACTTATAACGCAATGACCATCTTTTTAGATTTTGGCGGACATATGAAACTTAGCCGGATTCACGAACGATTGGACTTGTTGAATTACCTTTGGAAAGAAGCACCTATTACAACTGAATCTATCGAAACCGGGCTAAGAAAAATCAAGCAGCTTGATTCATGGGGAGATGAAAAGCTCAAGGATAGATTAGCCAATTGCAGAAGCAATTTGGAACTATTTTTTGTAAGAGACACGTTCGATTTTAACAAAATGATTAACTATATCCTTGAAAACAATGATGTACTTGATAAACTGCGGAAATTGTATCAAGAGGAATTGCCCAATAGAAGCCTAGAGCAATGTATCGATCCTGTACAAATATGTACTTGGGGACCTATACTTTACTGGAACAACTTCCATCCTGAAGCTTATATGGCATTAAGGATATTCTTAAGAGGTAGTAAAGAATGGAGAGATTCACATAAATCATAAATAGAATATCCGGGTGGCACCCTTCTGTCTTCAGAAGGGTGGTCTTAGAATGAAAGGGAAATGAAAACAGATAAGGGGTATAAGAAAACCCGCAAGAGTCACAACCTCCCTGGACACGCCCATGAATTAACATTTTCGTGCTATAAGAACAGGCAATTTCTCAAGTATGACATCACAAGGGATATCTTCTCAGAAGCACTTGAAAAAGCAAGAGAAAAACATCGCTTTGACCTCTGGGCATATGTAATCATGCCTGAGCATGTGCATCTGTTGATATGGTCTGGAGAGAAGGAATATTCAATACCCAAAATCCTTCAATCAATCAAGCTGTCCACATCAATGCGCGCCATCAGATATCTTGAGAAGAACAAACCTGAGAAATTGAAATGGCTCCACACCGGACAGAAAAGCAGTGGTTACAGGTTCTGGCAGGATGGTGGTGGATATGACAGGAATGTGTATTCCCATGATGCCCTTGTTGAAATAATAGAGTACATACACAGGAATCCAGTCAGAAGAGGATTGGTGAATGATCCATTTGACTGGAAATGGTCAAGTGCAAATGAGTGGAGAGGGCCAGGTAGTGGTCCTATCAGGATTGACAGGGAGTCATTTCCTGTGATAATGAAAAGTAGTAAGAGAAGACCACCCTTCTGAGGACAGAAGGGTGCCACCCGGAATTTATTTAATAACTCAGAATGTGTAAGGTAGTATGTAAGGTGCTGCTATCTTTCCGTCCTCGGGAAGTAGCTGCTACCGGGATGCTGACTTCAGATTACAAAAACTCCCTGAAACTAATTTTTCCTTTGAGCACCAAATGCTCCGTTTCCCCCTGATCTTTCTAATGGTTTTCGTTTGCGCTACTTGATACAAAGAATTTCCTTTTAAAAAATAATGAAACATTAACAAGGCCTATAAGCACCGGGACTTCAACCAGGGGGCCGATAACAGCGGCAAATGCCACCCCCGAGTTAATTCCAAATACCGCAATAGAAACGGCGATTGCCAACTCAAAATTGTTACTTGCCGCCGTAAATGAAAGTGTAGCCGTCTTGGAATAGTCGGCACCAATCCTGTGTCCCATATAAAAGCTGACGAGGAACATCACCACAAAATATATAAGGAGCGGGATGGCTATCCTCACCACGTCAAGTGGAATGCTTACAATCAAATCCCCCTTGAGACTGAACATCACAACTATTGTGAACAATAAAGCGATCAGGGTTATCGGGCTGATTTTTGGAATGAATTTTGTATGATACCATTCTTTCCCCTTTGCCCTGATCAAAATGAATCGCGTCAACATCCCCGCTATGAAAGGGATTCCAAGATAGATAAATACACTTTCCGCAATCTGGCCGATGGAAATATCCACAACACTTCCCTTGAGACCGAACAGCGGCGGGAGCAATGTAATAAAAACCCACGCATAGATGCTGTAGAAGAAGACCTGGAAAACACTGTTGAACGCCACAAGCCCGGCGGCGTATTCATTATCCCCCTTTGCTAACTCGTTCCAGACAATCACCATGGCGATACATCGCGCCAGGCCGATCATTATCAGGCCGGTCATATATTCAGGCTGGTCACGAAGGAAAATAATCGCTAATAGAAACATCAGGATTGGGCCTATTACCCAGTTCTGGATCAATGACAACCCCAGGATTTTGTAATTCCTGAATACATCGCCGAGTTCTTCGTAACGCACTTTCGCGAGCGGGGGATACATCATCAGGATAAGACCGACAGCTATGGGAATATTGGTCGTGCCAACCTGGAACCGGTTGATAAACATTTCTGTGCCTTTGATGAAATGCCCGGCTGAAACCCCGACCGCCATGGCGAGGAATATCCACAAAGTCAGGTAGCGGTCAAGGAATGATAATTTGCTTGTTACACTATTTTTCATTTTTTCCCCAACAAAACAGGATTTATACTACGCTGCAATATAGATCATGTAGATTCCCGCTAAGATCACCAGGATACCGCATATCTGTTTCACGATAATTGCGCCCCGTGATTTTTCGTTCCAGTTGAGATATCGCTGCACGAGTTCGGTCGAAGTGCCGGCGACCACGATAACCGAGCAATGCCCGATGCCGTAGGCAAACAGCAGTAAAATGCCATACCACATCGAATCAGCCGACAGGTTGAATGTTATCGCAAGCATCGGCGCCATATATGCGAATGTGCACGGGCCGAGTGCGATCCCGAAAACCAGGCCGACGATGAAGGCCGCAAGCATTCCCTTACGCTTGATCCCGATTGACCCGGGGCCGGAGAATGGAAGATTGATAACTTCCAGCAGGTGAAGTCCGATAATGAAAAAGAGCAGGGCGATGATGTAATTTCCATAGCGTCCCACATCACCCCACATACGGCCCGCCGCAGCGGTTATCACGCCAATCAGGGCAATTGTTATCAGGATACCCACGGAAAAGAGAAGGGAAATGAGGAATGCGCGCTTGGTTGTCACCCTGCCCTGTTCGCTTATGAATCCTATGATCAACGGGATGCTTGATAAATGGCATGGGCTCAGAAGGATGCTCAACACACCCCATAGAAAAGCAGCCCCAATGGCTACTAAGGGAGCACCTTCAACGGCTTTGGTCAGTGATACAAAAAGCTCATCCATTAACGGCAACCTCGCGGACCAATTGTTTAATAAAAATCAAGTCCGAATTCCTTCCATTTTGCTAAGATATCTTCCTTGGACATAAATCCCTGGTGACGCCCAAGCTCCTTACCAGATGCGTCATAAAAGATTTGCGTCGGGATAACCTGGATTTTATACTTCTTGCCCGCGTTCGGATTTTTCCAGACATCGATGAATTCTACGATCATCCTGCCCGCATAATCCTCTTTCATTGCTTTCAGGATCGGCGCCATCTTTTTGCACGGGATACACTTGTCCGCTCCCAGGTCAACTAACCGCGGGAGTCCCTGGCCTGTAGAAGCATCGGCAGGTGGAATATCCTTTTCCCCCGGCTGTTGCGAGATAACCTGCTCGGATTCGCCATTGGTTCCCGCCTGTGATTGTGAATCCTCATTCGTTTGCTTAACATTTGTCAAGCCAAGCACAATCGCTACTACAATAAACAACGCCGCTAAAATACCCAGTTTCTTGTTATCCATATTTCTTTACTCCTAATTTTCGCTTCGCTTTTAAGTAATCCCCCAGTTATCCACCAGTCCGGGTTGGAGCGCCAATCGTGCTGTCAAGCTCGGTTACCAAGGTATCCACATCCAAAAACCCATTCCTAACATGAATAATCGTTCCTTCGCCCTTCTTAACATGAATTAAAGCCACAATTGGGAGCCCCCATAAACCAGTGAAATCCCTCAATCCCTGCACTTCGTCTGCATCCTCCGGTTCAAATAAGAACATGGAGCGGATGGATTCCTCATAAGATGCCGCAAGCTCCTTCATTTCGCTTCGAACATCGGTGCAAAGCTTAGCATAACAATCACACCCGCCTCTTGACGTAGCAACATACAGATAAATCCCGTCCGGGGAATCGAGAAACAAGGTGATCGTCGGTTCATTCGCCTCTTCACTTACATCAGGATCAGATTCGATTAATTCCATGTCATTTTGTGGTGACGGAACAGAGCCCATGCGAGATCTCTCGTTGTCGGCATGGCAGCCGGAATTAAACCCTTGAATGGAACAAAGGAATAAAATAACCATTGCGGTTAACATATTTCGCACAGCTTCCGTCATCTTTAACCCTACGCGACTACCCCAATATATCCACTATCTCTTCCACCGAGGGCACTTTGCCCGCTGTTTTCACTTCGCCGTCTATAACCAACGCCGGTGTGAGCATAACCCCGAATCCCGAAATGACATTTATGTCTTTAATCTTCTCAATCTCATATTCGATGCCCATCTCTTTCGCTGCTGCTTCAGCATTCTCCGCAAGCTTCGTACATTTCGGGCATCCCATTCCAAGTACCTGGATTTTTTTCATCATAATCCTCCTATCCGAAAATCGCTCCGTATATAAATCCCGCTATGGTGGCCATCACCACGACGAGGGAGAGGAACACAACTGTTTTTTTCGTGCCGATAACGCTGCGTATCACAAGCATGTTCGGCAATGACACTGCCGGTCCGGCCAAAAGCAGAGCCAATGCCGGACCCTTGCCCATGCCGCTGCCGATTAGTCCCTGTAGAATAGGCACTTCCGTGAGGGTGGCGAAATACATGAATGCCCCGGCTATCGATGCGAAGAAATTAGCGGCAAGTGAATTCCCGCCAACCGAGTTGCTTATCCACTCCGATGGTATCAGTCCTTCATGGCCTGGACGTCCGAGAAGTGCACCGGCAACAAGTACACCGGCGAACAGGAGGGGAAATATCTGCTTCGCGAATCCCCACGATGAGGCGAACCACTCCCTCGGTTCACCGGCGGTGGAGTTGGTGATAATCGATAAACCGATGATACCCGCGGCAAATGCTAATATCGGATACGCCGGGAGTATGAGGGCCAATACGATTGCCGGGACGGATGCCGCCACGATCTTCCACAATTTCATGCCGAACCACAGCACGAGGATCGCGGCCAATCCGATCGACAGGATACTCGTGATGATCCACTTCGCCGAAAATATTGCGTGCCATGTGCCGGTCGTGGCGGTTGGTTTCCCCCAGTTTGCGAATACAAGGATGAGAACCATAACTGCGAAATATATGCCCGTTTGCCACAACGGCCTTCCATCATCCTCGTTCTGTATATGAACCTGCCTGTCTGCTTTTTCCATTTCTTCCCGGCGGAACAAATAGTGCATGACAAGTCCTATAACGATACTGAACACGATTGCACCGACTGCGCGGGCGATACCCATCTCAACCCCGAGAATGCGCGCGGTCAGGATAATGGCGAGAATATTGATTGCCGGGCCCGCATAGAGGAATGTAATCGCCGGGCCAAGTCCGGCACCCATACGGCATATCCCCGCGAATAACGGAAGGACGGTGCAAGAACACACAGCGAGTATTCCACCGGAAACTGACGCGACCGCGTATGCTAACACCTTGTTCGCTTTAGCGCCCAAATATCTCATTACCGATTCCTGGCTGAGGAAAACCGAAATCGCCCCGGCAATAAAGAATGCCGGTAACAGGCACAGGACAACATGCTCACGAGCGTATTCCCGCGCGAGTTGGATGGATTCCATCATGGCATTATCGAACCTTGGAGAATCGACGGGCAGGAAATAGAAACCGAGGAATACGGCAATGATAATCAGTAAGTATTTCCATTCTTTCTTCAGATCCATAACGTCTTAAATCGGTTTGCAGCAACTGACCAGCTCTAATTGGTCTTTCGCGGTGGCCTCTAAAACCGACTCAACGCATCCGAAGAAGTTCAGGATACACGGCATACGGAGGGAATAGTAAACCCGCGAGCCACGTTTGTCGCTGGATACAATCCCAGCGGATTTCAGAATTGATAAATGTTTTGAAACGGTTGAAATATCGGCGCCGATTATCTCGGTTAGATCCTGTACGCATTTCTCTTTCACAGATAGCTTATCGACAATGAATAACCTTGTCGGGTGCGCCATCGCTTTGATGACCCTTGCCCTTACTTCATATTTCGCCATATCATTTTTGTTCATCTGATCACCATATTTGGCCATTTTACCAAATCGCCAAATGCAAGTCAACAATAAACACTGACGTTGCATAAGTTTTACTTAATTGATGGCACGGTCTGCCCGACGCTTTGGGAGGGCTGACCGTGGTGTAAGTTGGAATCCCACAAAGACCACGGTCAGCACTCGAAAACTCGTGCAGACCGTGCCATCAAGCGTTGTTAATACCAATCTGGTGTATATTGTCTAAGAATGGCGCCCGTATTTTATCCCGGTTGCGATAGCCTCGGACCATACATGCATGTCGGCTGGGAAACGGGACGTGATGAAGTTGCCGTCCTTCACAAGTTCCTCGTCAACCCATTCGGCACCGGCGTTGATAAGGTCGGTCTTAACCGCTTTCCAGGATGTCATCTTCCTGCCCTTGACGGCATCGGCTTCGATAAGCAACTGCGCGCCGTGGCATATGGCCGCGACAATCTTGCCGCTGTCCACGAATTCCTTGACGATCTTCACGGCGTTCTCATTCGTGCGTAATCGATCGGGGCTCGAACCGCCGGGGATCACAATTGCATCATAGTCGTCAACATGGACTTTATGCATCGGCATATCAAGATCAACGATATAACCCACCTTCCCCTTGATCGCATCCTTCAGAACCCGGTCCATGCAAACCCCCGTCACCCACACTTCCGCACCCTTTGCCTCAAGGACGATTTTCGGGAACAGCAATTCGGTATCCTCAAATCCATCAGTTGCGATAATAAGTACCCGTTTACCTTTCAGTTCATTCTTTGGCATTTCATAAACTCCTCAGATTTTCAGTAGCAGGGTAGTATAAATTAATATGTAATGAATTTCACCACCCGGTACGTTAATAATTTGCAATAAGGATGAAACTTTAACTGTTTTGGCCGGTTGTTCGGAGTGCCCGTAGCCCTTGTGAGGAAATAATCCGTGTGATAGAATTTACACAGGCTTTCGAGCCTGCCCTTGTGGTCGCGTGAATACGTTGACTCTAACACCGTATACTTGTGGGCTCGCTCTGCCCGGTGTGTCGAAGGCCGCCCTTGTAAACGGCCCTTTGGGTCAGGCGGAATCCTAATCCGGGTAAGTCTCAGACTCCGTCGCATGGACGGTCGGGCCTCCCTTTTTTGGACGTCAGAGTCCAACTGTTGCGACCCAGGGGCTATTTTTAAGATTCATTATCCTGCCGCGCATTCGGCGGGAAATTGAGAAAAGGAGAATATTATGCCCGTTATCGAGGTGGGAAATGATAATTGGGACAGCGAAGTAATCGAAGGTTCCAAGACCAAGCCGGTTGTTGTGGATTTCTGGGCACCCTGGTGCGGCCCCTGCCGCATGGTCAGCCCCGTGCTCGAAGAATTGAGCGAAGAGATGACCGATACGATGACATTCTGCAAACTGAACATCGATGAAAACCAGGATACAACCAACAGGTTCGGCGTGATGAGCATACCCACAATGATGATCTTCAAGAACGGCGATGTAGTTGACAGAACCATCGGTGCTTCAACCAAGAACAAGCTCAGAGAGAAACTTGAAATTCATATTTAACCGATGAACAAGCCCCGGCGAAAGCCGAGGCCCAAATTAAAACGCAGTTTTTTCCCATCCTTTCCCGGGATGGTTTTTTCTAATCGTTAATCTGTCCTATAATAGCAGCGGAGGTTCACCGCCAATGAAGATATACTTCGACAACGCAGCAACCACACAACCTCTGCCCGAGGTTATCGAGGCCATGAGACCTTACGAACTGGACGAGTATGGAAACCCCTCCAGTATTTACGCGATCGGCAGGAAAACACGTCAGGTCATCGATGAAGCACGCGACAGGGCTTCCGAATCTCTCGGCGTAAAGGCGAATGAAATCACCTTCTGTTCATGTGCCACCGAATCCATATGCACATCGCTCATCGGTGCAGCCTTAAAGACTGAAAAAAGCAAGCACCGGTTCGTAACAACCTCTTTCGAACACAAGGCGGTATTGAAGACGGCGCATTGGCTTGAAGAGCACTTGGGCTGGGATGTCACATTGATCACACCCGAACCTTCCGGCCATGTGAATCCTCAAAAATTCGTCGATGCCTGTCTCAATGACTGCGGCCTTGCAAGCCTGCAGCTCGTGAATAACGAGATCGGCACCATCCAGCCTGTCGAGGAAATTGCATCGAGGCTGAAAGATACCGATGTTGTTTTCCACTCGGACATCGTTCAGGGTATCGGCAAGACCGCCCTCAAGGTTGTCGATGCCGGTGTAGATATTCTGAGTGCCTCCGCGCATAAGTTCTACGGTCCGAAGTCAATCGGGTTTACCTGCATACGCGACGGCAAAGCCGATGTAGCCCCGGTTATCGTGGGGGGCAGCCAGGAGCTGGACAGGCGCGCCGGTACCGAGAATGCCGGACTGATCATCGGGCTTGCCGGCGCGCTGGATATAGCTGTAAACAGCCAACCGGTAATGGCTGAAAAACTCGGAGAGCTGGAAGCGAAATTCATCGATGAGCTGGATAAATCCGATATCGAGTACGAACTGAACGGCTCCCTCCCCCGGGTACCCGGATTGATGAGTATTTTCTTTGCCGGGGTCGAGAGCGAAAGCCTGTTGCTGCATGCGGATCGCGCACAGGTTTGTATCTCCGCGGGCAGCGCGTGTTCCGCCGGCGCGGTGAAACCATCCTATGTTATAACCGCGATCGGTCATAAGAAAAGAAGAGGGCTTTGCAGTATCCGCATATCCCTCGGCCGGCACAACACGATGGAAGACGTTGAAGAAGGAGCTAAACGTATAATAAAGATAGTCTCAAAGTTGAGAGGAAGCACGTAATGGCATCGATGGAAAATAAACCATCAGGCGTGAAAACCGTTGGAGTGGCTCTATCCGGTGGGGTAGACAGCGCCACGACGGCATATCTTCTCAAGCAGGCCGGTTACGACTTGATCGGCTTCCATATGCACCTCACCACCGTCGGCACGGGATGCAGCCGGGCCTGTTGTTCGCTGGATTCCGCCGAGGACGCCCGACGGGTCGCGAATTCCCTCGATATGCCTTTCTATGTGCTGAACCTGGAGGAGCAGTTCGAGCGTGATGTGATCCAACCGTCACGGGCAACATACCGCGCGGGCCACACGCCGAATCCGTGCATACTCTGCAACCGCCATATGAAATTCAAGTACCTCCTCGCGAAGGCGCGCGAACTCGGCTGCGCGTCACTTGCAACGGGACACTACGTGCGTAAGACGGAAGAGCACGGCTTGGGCGAGTATGGGATTAAGGTGGGCGTAGACCCAAATAAGGACCAGAGTTATTTCCTCTACTTCCTCGACCAGGACCTGCTCAGCTACCTGGAATTCCCCCTCGGCTGGTTTACCAAGGAAGGCGCGCGGGCCATCGCCGCAAGGGTCGGATTGAAAGTTGCATCGAAACCCGACAGCCAGGACATATGCTTCTTGCTCGTGGACGGGAACGATGAAGATGACGAATCAGGGGTTGTCATCAACGAAGACGGCATCATCCTGGGAAGGCACAAGGGAGTGAAATATTACACCATAGGCCAGAGGAAAGGACTCGGCATAGCCGTGGGGTATCCATTATACGTAAAAGAGATCCGCCTCGAAACAAGAACTATCGTGGTCGCGCCGGATGATCGGATAGTTGCCAAGGGGCTTACCGCCACTAATATGAATCTCGTTAACAGGATGGCGATGGATAAAATAAAATTCCGTGACGGGATGGTGCGCGTCAAGGTCCGGTACCGGGCGGAAACGGCACTGGCAAAGGTGAAATTTCTCGAGGGGAAGATGGCGGAGTTTGAATTCGTCCGTCCGGTAAGGGCGGTATGCCCGGGGCAGGCGGTCGTGATGTATATACATGATGATATGCTCGGTGGTGGCATCATCCATAAAGCGGCATATTAACACCCACGGGGTGAACCGCCGGAAAGAATTCACCGTCATATTTTTTTGCCCTGTGTAAACTAAGTTTTTGGACGATAGAAACTAATTAGGGAGTATTTCATTTTATAAGGTGCCATGACCGAGGATAAACCAAAAGAGGCCGACAAGAACAGAGCCCCGGAATTTCGCTCGGATTCGTCGAAGAACATTCTGAACTTCGCGAACCTGGCCATCGCGCTTATCCTCATCGGGCTTGTTTTTTTCCTCATCAAGATACGAATTATCCTTGGCATATTCCTCGGCGCGACGGTGTTAGCTGTGCTCCTGACACCGGCGGTGCAATTCCTTGAGAAGAGACGTATCCCGAAAATACTGGCAATCCTCATGGTGTACATAGTGATTTTCGGGATTTTCGCCACCGCGATTACCCTTATCATTCCCGTGGTAGTAAGACAGGCGGCTGATGTTATCGATGCATACCCTGAGTACCGGAACAAGGCCATCGCGCTCTACGAGGATTTCAGGGAACGGCTTGCCGCGCTCGGAATCGGGCAGGAACCGGGTGATCTTTTCGATTATTCATCCCTTAAACAACATGAGGCTCTGAGCAGTGCCGCACAGAGGGCGATCTCCCAGGGCTGGCAAATAATATTGGCTTCGGCATCGGTTATCACCACCATGGTTTCAATCCCGGTTATTGCGTTCTATCTCCTGAAAGATGGACCGGTAATAAGAAAAACGCTTATAAACCTTATCCCCGAAAGCTGGCATGGATCAACCAGCGAACTTCTGGGCAAACTGAGCGACTCGGTTTACAACTATCTGAAGGGACAGGTACTGCTTTGCTTAGTGATGTTCCTGATAACCTGGCCGATACTTGAGATCCTTGGGGTACCTTATGCCCTGCTGCTTGCCGTGCTTGCGGGCCTGGCGGAATTCATTCCAATCATCGGGCCTACAATCGCTCTCATTCCTGCCGTGTTGATAGCCATTTTCTTCGATTTCGGGCCTGAGAGCAGGGGGCTCATAACAGGGCTGTCGGATATATGGAGAGGGCTCACGGTGATGTTCACATATTTCGGCATCCAGCTCAGCGAAAGCAATTTGCTGGTTCCGCGAATCATGGGTCACACAATGGATATCCACCCGCTCGGGGTAATCTTCGCGCTGCTTTGCGGGGCTGTATTAGCAGGTATATGGGGGATGCTCCTCTCACTCCCGGTTGCCGCCGCGGTTAAGGTTATCTATCAATATTACTACCCCTCATTCGTGAAACGCATCGACAAGCTGTTGAGCTTCGAAGAATGATTGCAGTGTGT
This sequence comes from uncultured bacterium, assembly GCA_965372275.1. GTDB lineage: Bacteria > JAJVIF01 > JAJVIF01 > JAPKYR01 > CAZSPL01 > CBDVBS01. The sequence goes on from CBDVBS010000028.1 coordinate 15,564, forward strand.
CCTGATTATCGGTTGAAGTAATAAAAACCCGCACTAAGGCGGGTTGTCTAATAGCCAAACAGATCGTAGAGTCTCAATCCACGACATGAACTTCTTCCACCTGCCAGACGGCCGCGCC
>CBDVBS010000029.1:0-15574 GCA_965372275.1 uncultured bacterium
GCGAATGTGGAGCCGTTTCTTATTTTTATTAAATATGCATCTCTTTGTTAATGTTCGGTTCCCTAAAAGCGATATTAAGGTTAGCAGGATGGTAAATTGTAATGAGTTATGAAGTCGATATAATCATTCCGAGATTTTCAGACGAGATTGACGATGTGCAGATCTCGAACTGGCTGAAGAGCGTCGGTGACATCATCGAGTTCGGTGAGTCGATAATCGAACTCGAAGTCAACAAGTCAACTGTCGAAGTTGATTCACCGACGGCGGGAGTCTTAGCGGCGGTGTATTGCTGGGAAGGTGAAGAGGTCATTGCCGGAGAACGTATTGGCGTTATCGAAGTTGACGAGGATGAACTGCTGCCGGAGGTCGTCAAGCCTGTTTTAGATACGGACTCTACCGAGACCGACGAAGGTGAAGATGATGAGAAGCCGCACACCAACATGGACAACCTCGATGAAGAAAACATGATTTAGCAAAATATACCGGGGAAGGGATTATATGGAACCGGCTCACGCCGGTTCTTTTGTTTACCCATGTAACCCGGCATTCTGATGCCGGGAAATTAATCCTAATTCTTAAAATTTGGGTAGCTCGTGTCGATTGGGTAGCGCGTATCTATAGTGAGCGGAAGCGACCGATGATGCGCGCATCATCGGTCGCAGAGCGACCTATAGATACGCGCTACCCAGTCTGGTGCCACGGATAAGCGAGTCGGGGCGGAAAAAAGTCATAACCGGACCGATGTTTCGGGACACCCTTGTCCCGAAACCGCTCTGGATAAGGGTTTGAGGATATGCCATTTTGCCGTTTGTAAGGATTTTCGACTTTTTTCCGCCCCGTCAAGCGAGTCTTCGAGCTTATCCGTGCCTTTTCATCCACAACTCTTACCTCCGGGTGGCACTGACAAACGAGTCCTCGAAGTTTGTCAGTGTCTTATGATGTCCACTCCCTGACGGTCGTGGCTCGGATTACAATATTTCCTTTATCATCCGGGTGCCACCGTTACTACGCGTCTTCGTGTATAGCGGTGTCTTGCTTCGTGCGCGCATCATCGGTCGCAGAGCGACCTATAGATACGCGCTACCCAGTCTGGTGCCACGGATAAGCGAGTCTTCGAGCTTACCCGTGCCCGGATTGTCCACTCCCTCACGGTCGTGGCTCGGATTACAATATTTACTATTACATCCGGGTGCCACCGTTACTACGCGTCTTCGCGTATAGCGGTATCTTGCTTCGTGCGCGCATCATCGGTCGCAGAGCGACCTATAGATACGCGCTACCCGTTCAAAAAACAACCCACGAATGTATTTCGTGGGTTATTTCTTCTCGATATTGGCGGAGGCTGAGGGATTCGAACCCCCGGAGCCATATAGGCTCAGCAGTTTTCAAGACTGCCTCCTTCAACCACTCGGACAAGCCTCCGTGCGGCATATGATTTTACATTGATAACATCGTTCGGTAAAGGCCACGCACGGAACAGGGCAAAATTAATCTCCGTCGAAACGTCTTAAATTTTCTCTCAGTTCTTCGATTGCCCCTGACCCTTTTTCGGATGCGTCCCGGAAATCCTCGCTGAACACGCCTGATTCTATCTCCGCGAGAAGCTCCCTGAATCCTGCGGCGAGGGGTTCGGCAATCTTTTTTATCGCTTTGGAAGCGCCGAATGCCGCGACTGTCGAGACCTTGTCCAAGCCTCCCTGCAGGCCTTCCTCAGCAAAGAGCTTGGCGGTTCCGAGTATTTCATCAATGCAGGAAACCCGCGATACCGAAGTATCGTACCCGGCATTCTTCAGAACCTTAAGTGCTTCGCAAATAATTGCAAGAAGACCGCCGACGAGCACCGCCTGTTCGCTGAACAGGTCGATGATTGCTTCTTTCCGATAATCAATTCGCCTCAGGCCGCCATTGGCAAATCCCAATCCCGATGCGAGGGCGTGTGCGGTCGGTTCGGCATCGCCTGTAAAATCCTGGATGACATCCCATTGCGCGGGAAGCCCGATTCCGTTTTTGAAATTCTCACGCACCGTTTCACCCGGACCGTGCGGGGCAAGAAGAATGCAGTCCACATTCGCCGGAAGCTCCACATCTCCCGCATAAAGAGCGTAAGAGTGGGCGAGAACGATGGTGCCGCCTTCCTTGATGTTAGGGAAAACATCTTCCTCTAACACGACTGATATAAACTCATCCGGGATCAAAAGGCAGATGATGTCACACATCTTTGCGACCCTCGTTGGGGGAAGTATCTCCATCAGGCCGCGAAGGACATCAAGCATCTTGGTCGAACCAACCCGCAGGCCGACATATACTTCAAGCCCGGAATCGAACAGGTTCATAGCCCATGGTTTTGCCTGGTTGCCGAAACCGATGATGCCGATCTTCTTAGTTTGCAAGGGGGCAGTATCAACAGGGATGGTCGTATAGCCATCGGGGGGGTATTTCATATCAGCTCTCCGTGCCGCCGGTTTCTTCTCTCAACTTGATCATCGCGAACACGCAATAATTAATGATATCCATGTATTCCGATTCACGTCCCTCGGCCACCTTGGTATCCTCGCCGCGGGCGACGAGTTCCTCGATCTGCTGGATGCGTTTCACCTTGACGAGAATCTGGTCGGTAATGGATGGAAGCCTCATATATCGCCAGCTTTCACCGTAATCATGATCCTTCGCGCGCATCACTTTCTGCGCGTCGGCGATGATGCTGTTGTAGTGCTCGATTGTATTCTCAATAGCCATGGCATACCTCGGAATTATTCTGGTAGGATTATAACACAGCGATTTCCAACCGTGATGATACCCGCTTACTGCAACCGGCATCGAGATGTATCACCTTTCTGAAGGGAAAAGAATAACGCCTCCAATTCAGAAGGCGTTTCATTCAATAATGGTGGGCGAAGAGGGATTCGAACCCACGACATCATCCTTGTAAGGGATGCGCTCTAAACCAACTGAGCTATTCGCCCAAGACATTTGGATAATACCAAGCAATTATACAAAAATATAGTACACATATGATATTTTCAAAAAATCCACCCCATCCTTCTTGCATACTCAAGAGTATCCTGTGTATATTAGTTTTTGCTTAGTCCTGAATAGGTTTTAATAGTACCGAATCATCAGGCTTTTTTATGCCACTTAGAGGGAAGCAAAGTACTCGAAAGGGCGAAAATAACAGAACAGGCCGTATGACGCAAGACGCGAAAATAGATCTCGAACTCATCGAAGCCATCTTCACCGGTGAACAGGATGTATCTCTTGATTCGCAGGAACGTGTCATTATACCTTCTCATTACTACGACCAGGGCTTGGCTGATAATGTTTATATTGTACCAAGAGGTTTCGGAAGATACAAATGCCTTGCGCTCCTGACATCGGATGCTTTCCTCAGGCACTTCGGAGCATACACGCTCCGCGGTGATATCAAGGAAGGGGATTTCCTTAATCAGAGCCGGTACCTTTTCCACGGTATCACAAAGCAGAAACTCAACAGGCAGAAACCGCGCATCAATCTTACGGAAAGAATGGTGCTTCACCTGTTCGACGATGATACGCCTGAGAAAAAGGAAACCTTCACCCTGATCGGGGCGGGCATAAGTGTTGAATTGTGGAGACGCAAGGAATTCGACAAGTGGTGCAAACACGAGAAACCGAAGGTGGAGGAATGGTTCCTTCAGCAGACATCTGGCGTCACGACTCTGTAATGCTCGATCGGAGCATTGAACTTTTAGATCTTTCGGTTGGATTTCAAATATTAGAAGGGTGTGTTGGTTTAGGGGGACATTCAGTCAGGATCCTTGAAAAGATTGGTAAGAGCGGTCACTTATGGGGATTCGAATTAGAACCCCGGGTGGCGGAGGAAGCCGAGAAGCGGCTCGAGGTTTTCGAGGGAAGCTACACGATCTTCCGTGCGAATTTCAGGGACTTTGATGCATACCTTGAAGGTGCCGGAGTGATGAAGATCGATGGAGCGATGTTCGACCTTGGAACCGGTTGGTATCACTATGGCGAGGGCTTCGGCCAGGCTACGGCGAAGGACCTTCCGATAGACTTCAGATTTTCAACATCGGAAGACATACCGACCGGCGCGGAGATTATCGAATATGCCTCGGAAGATGAGCTCAAGAGGATCATCCGCAAATCGGGCGAAAGACGTTTTTCCACGAGGGTGGCGCGGGCAATTATCAGGAACCGGCCCGTGAAGACTTCCGGGAATCTTGCGAGGATTATCGAAGATGCGATCCCCCGCAAGTTCCACAAGCCGGGAGTATCCCCAGCTAAAAGGATTTTCGCCGGGATACGGATGATGGTGAATGACGAAGAAGCGGCCCTGGATGAAGTTTTGTCGAAGTTGACACGCTGGCTTCGTCCCGGTGCAAGAGCGGTTTTCTTAGCTTATTCCTCGGATGAATTCTCACGGGTGCGGAAGTATTTCAAGGGTACCGGATGTACTTGCCCTGACAGAGCGCCTGTGTGTATGTGCGGGAATGCTTACAAGTACAAAGTGTTAGTGGATGGTGAGCGCCCCGATAAAGAAGAGACGGACAGGAATCCTTCGGCAAGAAGTGCAAGATTTGTAGCGGCGGAATTACTCCACGGACCTAAATGAGGAGGGTCTCACGGGGTGAGAATAGAATGGGATTAGCGCTACGCAAAACAAAATACGATGAACAGTACGACGCGATTGTCGTGCCGGTCGAGGAATCGATCCCGGCACCACTGGGCGGAACGGTTCTATATCCCCCCCGGACAATCAGCTTCCCCCGAATCGGACTCGGCATATTGGGCGAGTACCTTTCAGCGCTGTCATTCAGTGTGAAGAGATGCCTTGCCTGCGTACTCCTTTTGAGTGTTGTGGGTTCGATATGTACGGTCACCCATTTATGGTCGTTTCATTCCAAGGCCGACCTGGAAGCGGCGCGCTCCGAGTATCATTCAATAGAGGGGCGCTTCAGCGAATTGAGCGGCATCGTTCCAAGATTCGCGCAGTCGGAATATGAAATACCCGGGGAGGCGAATTGAGGCGGAGTACCGTGACAAAGGCTGATGGCCTTCTTTTCAAACAACGTGGCGGTGCCATGCTCGTTTTGCTCCTGGTATTATTCGGCTGTATCCCGGTCGCGTTGGCGTACAGGCAGCACCAGTTCAACAACCTGAGCAAAACGGGATACCTCGGCAAGGATGTCTATGACCCAATACCGGCGAAGAGGGGATGCTTCGTCGATCGAAACGGAAACGAGATAGCCGGATGTGCCGCGAGGTATGAAATATTCGCAAACCCCAGGCTCCAGGCTCAGCATAAAACCAACACGAGCAAAGCCGCCGGTGAATTGACACGGGTTCTCGGCATTGAGAGAAATAGAATAGAACGTGAACTGAATAAGGATTCAAGCCGCGTTGTTCTCTGCGAATCGTCCACACCTGAGCAGAGGGAACTTCTGAGTACGCTGAAGAGCGACGAGGCAACGAAGTTCCTGTTGCAGGAAATCGGAGTGGAGAAATTCTACGAAAGGACATATCAGAAACGCGGCATGCCGGGTAATGTGCTCGGATGGGTGCGGCGTGAGAAAGGCGTACTGGTCGGCGTGGAGAGTTTGGAACTGAAGTTTGACTACCTGCTTGCCGGACGGGACGGGGTTCGCACCGGGTTGCGCGGGTTGAATGGAATTCCTCTCGCGACCAGCTACAGGGTCATCGAGGAAGCTGTCGATGGCAGTGACATACTTCTCACTATCGATCGTGATATCCAGTTGGCGGCATACGACAATATCTCCCATTGGGTACAGCTTACAGGCGCGCTCCGCGGCGCGGCGGTGGTCGTCAAGGCCGGTACCGGTGATATCTTAGCAATCGCCCAGTACCCCGGCGTTGAGATGACCAATTACCTCGGATGTATTGATAACGAAGAGTCGCGGCGCGATTTCGCATGCAGGTCGCTGTATGAGCCGGGTTCCGTTGGGAAGGCGTTCATCGCGGCAATGGGAATCAGTGAAGGCAAGATAAATCCCAATACCACGTTCTTTGTTGACTATCCTCCAATATATATAGACGGCTACCCGGTCGGCGAGTATTTGCCGATATGGGACAGGCCCGGACGTCGTTCGCTTACGGAGATACTCTACAAATCTTCCAACATCGGTATGTGCAGGGTTGGTTTGTCACTCGAAGATGAATTGGTTATTCACGCCCTGCATCGGTTCGGCCTTGCATCCCAACCCGATCTCTACATGTCAGGGATGCCCGTTTCGATGGTTCCCGACAGGGGTAAGAACCTGTGTGACATCGAAACCGCGAACATCAGCTTCGGTCAGGGTTATGCGGCAACGCCCGTGCAGATCGCGTTGGCATTTAACGTCTTCGCGTCTGATGGCGTTTATTTCCCGGGCAGGCTGGTTCATGGCGTACGTGACGGGGTTAGCGGGATAACCAGGATCATGGATGGCGAACCTTCACGCCAGGCCATCAAGCCTGAAGCGTGCCGGGATATGGTTGATATTCTCCACCGGGTGACTGTTGATGGTACCGGCAAAAAAGCCGTGCCGGATGGATATGAAATATGTGGGAAGACAGGGACCGCCCAGGTCGCGTCGCCTGACGGCGGTTATTACGATAAGAGCGAAAATTATCACATCGTGAGCTTCGCGGGATTCGGGCCGTTGCCTGATCCGCGCTACACGGTGCTGGTTGTAATAGAAAGGCCTCGCGGAGGCACCAAGTATGACGCGGGTGGTAAGACCGCCGCGCCGTGCTTCAAAGATATATTCACTGCATTGATGGATATTGACAAGCGGCGTGCTATCGAGGGAGATAACTCCCCGGTGGTTTAACCCGCGTGTTCTTGACAATTAAAAAGTGTATTAGGGAACGGGCGGTAGCCCAACGTTCTCCCCGGCCCTGAACGGAAAGCTGCCGCCCCAACCCTTTATATTTGTTGTTGGGTTTTGCATCACCCCGAAAGAACTGTTTCGTTGACATAACATAATTGAACTCCATTCATTGGTGGGATAGAACACGGGAATGGAGAAGGATAAGGCTGAAAATTCCCGATGGGTCGAATGGGATTCGGATATGGTCGTCGATACTTCCATCTTGATGTCAAACTTCGAGGTGGCCCGCAAGGACCCCGGTTTTCCCGATATCATAAAAAGTTTCACGAATGATTCCCGCCGGGTTAAACCCGGGGATGTGTTCATCGCCGTGGCAGGCACCGAACGTCCCGGGACCGATTTCCTTCCGGACGCGGAGGAACGCGGTGCAATCGCGGCGATAGTCGATGCGTCACTGACCGTTCCCGCCGGGGTTTCGATTCCGATACTCGTAATCCCGGATGCACGTGGCGCGCTATCCCTGTTGGCGCGAGAGTATTACGGCGACCCGTCCCGGAAGCTGCTCGTTGATGCAATGGTGGGAACGAAGGGAAAAACAACAGCGACATATATGACGAAACTTGTGATGGAAGCCGGTTTTGGGGAAGGAAAGGCCGGGGTTATCGGAACCTCCGGCGCATTCGGTGGAGGTGTTTCGGAGATTACCGGTCTTACAACCCCTGAATCGTTTGACATCCAGAGGCTGCTCGCGGAATTCCTCGAAGCAGGTGTAAGGCAGGTTTCCATGGAATACACGGCTCATGCAATCGCCCTGAACAGGGGGATGCATGTCAGGTTTGATACCGGTGTATTCATCTCATTCTCACAGGACCACCTGGATTTTTTCGGGACGATGGAGGACTACCGTGCCGTCAAGGAACTTTTTTTCCGTGAGCACGCGGATGATGAGGACTTCATCGCCATAGTGAATATTGATGACCCGGCTGCAATGCATTTCATCGATGCGATGGGCGGCAGGGCGCTGACATACGGTTCCAGGGGCGAGGGAGATATCAGGGCTGATAACCTCGTGGTGGGGACCGGGACCGCTGAATTTGATTTGACATTCAGGGATGAAATCTCGCACGTGCGAATGAATATCATCGGCAGGTTCAATGTGACCAATGCACTTGCAGCGGCAAGCCTTGGTATCAGACATGGAATTCCTATAGCGAAGATTGCCGAGGGCCTTGAGATGTTTGAATCAGTACCGGGACGTCTTGAGCCGATAGCTGAGGGGCAGCCATTCGATGTGATGGTCGATTATGCTCATTCACCCGAGAGCGTGAAGCTCGTTTTGGAATCGATATCCGACCTTGGATACAGGCGCAGGATTTCCGTGATGGGAGCTGGTGGTGACCGTGACCGCTCGAAGCGTCCGTTGATCGGTCAGCGGCTAATTCATGGGTCGGATATCGTTATCGTAACTTCCGATAATCCAAGGACCGAAGATCCCGGGGCAATCGTCGAGGAGATCCTGCGGGGGATAAAGGGTACCGGTACCGAAAAGGAATACCATTCCGAACCTGACAGGAGGAAAGCGATAAAGATGGCATTGGAGATGGCCGAGCCGGAGGATGTGGTTCTCATACTCGGCAAAGGGGCGGAGGATTACCAGGAGATCAACGGGGTCAGGCACCCGTTCGATGATAGGGAAGTGTGCAGGGAATTCCTGAGGGAGATGCGTGACAGTTGGATTTAACGCTCCGGGAAATAGCCGATGCGGTATCCGGTCGAATATTGACTGGGGAACTTCCGACTGTTTTCACGAGCTTCCATAATCACTCCGGTGACGCGGTGTCCGGTTCATTCTATATATGCATCAAGGGTGCGCGTGTGGACGGGCATGATTTTCTGCCCGCCGTATATGAAGCCGGATGCGAAGGCGCGTTGATCAGCGATGAATCCGCGTTCAATTCACTGCGCATGTCGATTCCCGGGATGTGTATCGTACTTGTTGATGATGCGGTTGAAGCCCTTGCATGCCTTGGAGAATTCGTTATTAGCCGCATTCAGCCGGGTATTGTCGCCATCACCGGATCGGTGGGGAAGACGTCAACCAAGGAAATGACCGCGGCGATGCTCGCTATGAAATATCGTGTCGGTCATTCCCCGGGAAACCTGAATACGGAGATCGGATTGCCCATCGCCCTACTCAACTTCGAGGGTGATGAAGAGATCGTGGTGCTCGAAATGGCTGCTCGCGGATTCGGTCAGATCGCGCACCTGTGCGGGATTGCCCCTCCGGATATTGCAGTGATAACAGCCGTAGGGCATTCGCATATCGAGTGCTTCGGAAATATCGCAGGTGTTCGCAAGGCGAAGATGGAAATCGTCGAGCATATGGCCGAAGGTGGCACGGCGGTAATTTTTGGTGATGATCCAGGGCTCGTTGATATGGCCAAGGCAAGCGGGAAGCAACTGGTTACATTTGGTGAATCGGAATTCTGTGATTACAGGGCCGATGGAATAGATGTGACGGTCGATGCCGTCGAATTCAGGCTGCATCACGATGGTAACGTATTCGACGGTACGATTCAGAACGGTTCTCGCGGCGATGCATTCAATTGCACGGCGGCGGTTGCAGCGTCACATATGCTTGGGATATCCATTGGGGACGCTCTCAGTGCAGCGGCATCCCTGGAGCCGATTGGTATGCGGCTCGACAGGCGGGTAGGGCCGAGGGGAAGTCTCATGCTGGTTGATTGCTACAACGCGAATCCCGAATCGATGCGTAACGCAATCGAGGTGGCAACGTCGGCACGACGCGAAGGGGGAAGAGTAATTGCTGTCCTTGGGGACATGCTCGAACTCGGCGAGTTGTCCGTAATCGAGCACGAATCGGTCGGCGCTGAACTCGTGAAATCGGGAGTTGACTCGCTTCTGTCGTACGGGAAGGAAATCAGGGCTACAGGGGCTAAATTTAAGGTAAGCGGAAAAGAAGTTTTTCACTGCGAAAATCATAAAGAGATCGCTGAATGGCTTATGGCAAATGTTACAGAGAAGGATGTCATTCTCATCAAGGGAAGCCGTGGCATGATGCTGGAAAAAGTGCTTGAATTTTTGAATGATGACGCATAGAATGTACAACATTACTAGGAAATCTTTTACCCAATTTTCGGCAGTACTGGAAAATTGTCAAACTTTATGCTATTAGAGTTATTCATATTTATATTATTTTTCCTCCTGTCAGTGGGGGTTACATTTGCATTAATAACCCTGTTATCCCGCGCCGGTGTCGGGTCGGTCATTCGTACACAGGGACCGGCATCGCATATCGAAAAGAAGGATACGCCATCCCTCGCCGGGATCGGTTTCCTTATATTATTCGTTGTTCTCGCGATAGTCCTTTTACTGATGAAACGTTTCAGCGGGCCGATTGGCGCCATTCTGCTGGCAACAATCGCGTTCGGCGCGATAGGGCTTGCGGACGATCTCATGAAGCAGGTGCTGAAGGTATCATCCGGTTTCAGGGCGCGTTACCGTTTGCCCCTGCAACTGCTCATCGCATTACTGCTTGCTTTCTGGCTGCGCGGAAATGTGCCGGGCCACGGGATAGCCGTGCCGGGTCTATGGCAGGTCTGGATACCCGGATGGTGGTTGGTATTCATTGACATAATACTCGTTGCGGGCTTCGTGAATGCCTTCAACTTCACCGATGGTCTGGACGGTCTCGCCGCAGGGCTTGGGATCATATGCGCTGCGGTTATCGGGATAATCGTATGGCATTCGACACTTTACACCTACCTGGGCACTTTCCCCTGGAACATCTCACTCATTCCGATTGTTGCATTCATCGGGATAGCCGGAGGATTCCTTGTATTCAACTGGCATCCGGCGAGGATATTCATGGGCGACGGCGGGTCGTACGCACTCGGCGGGTTCATCGCGGCATACGCCGTCACGACCGGGCTTCACATCGGGTTGATAATCGCCGGACTTGTTTTCGCCGCCGAGATTCTCAGTGTGATAATCCAGGTGATCAGCTTCCGCACGACGGGTAAGCGCGTATTCGCGATGACGCCGATACATCACGCATTCGAACAGAAGGGTGTCAAGGAAGTCAAGATCGTGCACGGATTCTGGTTCGCCGGTCTTATGTGCGCGTTGGGATGCTTCACCCTGTTCAACCCGGGCTGGGTGAGGGATGTGATATCGATATGGTCATCGAAATGAAATTGCAAAATATGCTACCTCCTAAATAGCCGGCGGGGAGAGGGGATCACTCCTCTCCCCTCCAGCCGGGAGGAAGCCTTGATAAAGGGATAAGAGATTTGCTTAACGAAGTTGGAAAAAAGAACGGTTACACAATAGAGGGCAGACGTTTTATCGTTTATGGCGCGGCACGATCCGGGTTTGCCGCAACGGGAGTGATCCTGAGACGTGGTGGAACGGCTATTATCATCGATGACGCACCTGGGATGTCCGGTGAACGTAAACGGATCACCGGTGAACTCATTGCCGATGGCGCGATAATATTGCTTGAGCCTTCACTGGAAACGAAGCGCGAACTTCTTCGCGATGCCGATGCCTTGATCCTGTCACCGGGGGTGCAGCTCGCGGACGAACTGAGGGAAGTAGCCGTCGGGAGCGGCTGCGAGATAATGGGTGAGATCGAATTAGCCGGGAGGTTGTGCCCTTGCCCGGTAATAGCGGTAAGCGGAAGTAACGGCAAGACGACAACCGTCAGCCTTTTATATGAATTCCTTGCGGCAGCGGGTTTCACCGTGCACCTTGTCGGCAATGTCGGTTCCAGTTACACCGACGTCGATGCATCTGGATATTTCATCGGTGAAAGGAAAGTCCTTTTCACGGGTGAAGTGGGCGTGCCGTTCTGCGAAAGGATTGATGCGATAAAGGCCGGCGATATCGTGGTGGTCGAAGTATCAAGCTACCAGTTGGAGAGTGTCGTTGATTTCCATCCGGTTATTGCCGTGCTGTTGAATATCGTGGAAGACCATCTTGCCCGTCACGGTGACATGGGCGGATACATTGCAGCTAAGGGACGTATGCTGGCCAACCAGAACAATGGTGACACCGCGGTCCTGAATATCGATGACACCACGGTAATGGAGGCGTATAAGATCAGCGGTGGTTCAGGGCATATCAGCAGTTTCAGTTTGAATGATGAGAATGCCAATGCATACTACCGTGACGGTTTTGTATACATCAAGGTTGATGACGATCCCGCTCTTCTTTTGAAGCGTGAGGAATTCAGTCTCCCGGGTGATCACAATATCGAGAACCTGATGGCCTCGGCGTTGGCCGCGCGGGCCGCCGGAGCCGGGCTTGACGAGATACGCCGGGTCGCCCGTGAATTCCGGGGCGTGGAACATCGTATCGAATGGGTGGGGGAATTCAACGGCGTGAATGTTTACAACGACTCGAAGGGTACGAACCCGGACTCGACCATCAAGGCGCTGGCGGCGTTTGATCAACCCGTCGTCCTTATCTTAGGCGGCTATGAGAAGAGAAGCGACTTCACTCCGCTCTACGAGATAATGCCGGAAAGGGTCAGATATGTGCTCATCATCGGGTCCACATCAGAAAGAATCGACAATGAACTTGGCAACCGGGGATTTGAAAACCGCTTTATTGCAGGTGACCTGGCTGCGGTGTTGGACTGGATAAAGTTGAATGGAACCAAGGGTGACATCCTGCTTCTGTCACCCGCGAGTGCAAGCTTCGACCAGTATGAATCGTACGAGGAGCGGGGCAGGGTATTCAAAAAACTGACCAAGGAGAAACTGGCCGGAAATAGAAATTGAAGGGATTAGTACAATGAGTATGTCTATGACAAGAGGTGGAAACCGCGCATGTGCCGTTGAGATCACCACGGATGAAAGTGACAGGCGCTCGTTGGGAAACTGGATATTCTGTATCGCGATAGTCCTGACGATATTGGGCTTCATGTTCGTTGTGGATACGTCCCTCGTGTTCAAGGGAGAATTCAACTCGAAGAAGATGCTCAGCCAGATTATCAAGCAATGCCTGATAGTCTTCGTCGGATGGTGGGCCGCGTTTTATGTATGCAGGCTGGACAGGAGGGCGCTGCGCTCGTTCGGCGGCGTGTTGATGTTATGCTCACTTGGCCTGCTTATTGCCGTACTGATATTCGGCGAGGAGAGGAACGGCTGCAAGCGTTGGCTCCAGGTTGGACCTTTGACGATTCAGCCGCTTGAATTTTTCAAGGTTGCCCTTGTGATGCAGCTCGCGGAATTCCTTTCCCGCAAGGGAAGCCTCGAAAAACTGAAACCCGCGGATATCAAATGGCCAATCGCGTATATCGTGGCCGGGATAGTGCTGCTTGCACTTCAGCCAAACTTGTCGGCAGTGGCGTTCGTAAGCCTGGTCTGTCTCGTTATTGCATGGATTGGAGGGCTCCCGACGAGACACCTGTGGTATCTCACCGGTTTCTTCGCAGCCGTTTTCACGGTATTGATACTCATCTATCCCGACAGGTGGGAGCGATTCGTAGGTATCTGGAACATACAGGGGAATATATCGGACGCGGGTTACCAGGTGGGGATGGCCCTCTACGCCATTGCGCGTGGTGGCATGCTCGGTGTCGGACTCGGCCAGTCGATCGGTAAATTCTCGCTGCCCTACAACGACAGCGATTTCATCTATACGATAATAGTCGAAGAGACCGGATTCCTCGGCGGCCTTGCGATTGTCATCCTGTTCGCTATGATGATTTATCTCATATTGAGACTTGCGAGGACATACAGGGAAGCCTACCCGCTGCTCCTGTGCCTGGGTATAGGTGTGATGCTCGCGGCGCAGGCATTAATTAATATTGCGGTGAATATCGGTTTCCTGCCCACTACTGGTATGCCGTTGCCGTTCATCTCGGCGGGAGGTTCGAACTTCGTGGCGACATTGTTGGCGATCGGGATACTGCTGAACCTGGCGGGAGGCCCGGTGATTAGACGCGAACAACATGGGATTAGCCGGGAACAATTTTGAAAATTTGAATATCACATAAGTCGAGCCTGCTGTCAGGGCACTGGAGAAGAACATGATATCCGATGAAGAGCAGAAGAAGATATTCGATCACTTGAGAGGACTTGGTTTCAACGGCGAGTTGCGGTTTAACGAACCATTATACCAATACACGACATTCAAGCTGGGGGGGCCTTGCGAGATATTCCTGCTTCCGGAGAGCACTCCGGATGTCAGGGCGGCGGTGCGTTTCTTCAACGAAAAGGAAATGCCGTGGGCGGTGCTTGGCGGTGGTAGTAATATCCTGTTCCCGGACCTTGGTTTCTATGGGGGTATTATCAGACTTGGTGAAAACATGGCCGAGTTCGAGGAAGAGGACGATCACCTTTCGGCGGGGGCCGGAATGCCCTTGAGCAGGCTGATGAAATTCGCCATTACTGAAGGCTATGACGATTTCGACTTTCTTGTCGGTATCCCCGGAAGCGTCGGCGGAGCGGTTAACGTGAACGCCGGTACGGCCGCGAAGTGGATAGACAGTCTCATCATGTGGGTCGAGACGGTTAACCCGGAAGGCGATCCGGTCAGGTTCATGCGTCCAAAGGGGAGTTACAGGAAGGGGTTCACGGGTGATAAGAATTTCATCATTACAAATGTAGCGTTCAGGAAAAAGGAAGGCGAGTCATCGGAAATCAAGCGGAAAATGACGGAGCTTATGAAAGCGAAAGCTGAGGCTCAGCCATATGGCGAACGCTCGGCGGGTTGTGTATTCAAGAACCCGCAAGACGCGAAAGCGTGGGAATTGATTGAAGCCGTGGGGTTGAGGAACCACGCGATAGGAGGGGCAAGTTTCAGCGGGAAGCATTGCAACTTCATCGTGTGTTCCGAAGGCGCCACGAGCTCGGATGTCATGTCGCTGATACAGCTTGCAGAGGAGCGCGTAAGTGAGGAAAAGGGGATCGCACTCGAAAGGGAGATAGTCATCCTCGGATTCGATATCCCCCGTCCCGCGCCGGAGCTTCAATTCGTAGAGGAAGCCGATGAGGCTGAACCGATTGATAAGGAAACGGAATCCGAGCCGGGAGAGACCCAACCGGAGCAGGCCGCAGTGGATGGTGCTGAAGAAAAAATCGAACCGATGGCGGATGACCAGAATACGTAGAGGCAGGTTATATTTAAATGGGATCGAGGATTCGAATACGGGGAGTTCTGATTTTAACGGCACTGTTTCTTGCACTTGCCGCCTTGATGGGCTGCGGGTGGATGGTGCTTTTTTCCGATACGTTCAAGGTCGATGAGATAGAGATACGCGGCAACGGTTTCATGACCGATGCTGAAGTGAAGACAATACTCGAACCGTACGGCCTTGGCGGGAAAAATATCTGGTTCGTGCCTTTCAACGAGGTGGCTGAATCACTTAATGAAAATCCACGGATTTCCTGGGCGGCTTTCAAGCGAAGTTTTCCGAACAAAGTAAACCTTTCAATAAGGGAAACTGAGGAATTCGCCACGCTGGTATTCGTTAACGGCAACAGGTGTGTTATCAGCCGGGACGGTGAATTCATCCGTTACATGGCGGATGATGCGCCACAGGTAGGCCCGATGCTGTGCGGATTTTCAGAAGACCTGCTGCTCCGGGGGGATTGGAATTATCGTGGCTTCAAGGATGAAGCGATCGCATGGGCGGGATTGTCTTCCCAGCCGTCGTCGTCAGGAAGGCTTCGGGTACCACGCCACAGCGACGATGTTGTATTGTTGAGGGAGAGAAT
>CBDVBS010000030.1:0-15527 GCA_965372275.1 uncultured bacterium
ACTATGGAAAAGTACATAGGGGATAAAATAGGTGACTGTCCCTATTTTCCTCCCGGGTGGCACGGTCTGTCCGAGTCTTCGAGGACTGACCGTGGTCTTGCATAATGTCCACTCCCTTCCGCCTTCGCTACGCTTCGTCGGACAAGTACGGTCGCAGCTCGGATAATCTACTCGTCCCTATAACCCACGAAATGGGATTCGTGGGTTACTATATTCGCTTGTCAGTGCCACCCAGTGTTGATGGGGGTTTCGGGACAAGGGTGTCCCGAAACATCGCAACCGCCGGACATGCCCGGCACACTGAACAAAACCCCCGGGGAGACCGGGGGTTAATAAAATGCAAACGCTTATCGGTATGGCGATTAATAAATCACAATCGCGATGTCATCAAAGCAGCAATAGCTACCATTTTGAGGCCAAGTATCCGTGGCGTGAGAGATACTCACCCGGTCGTAAATGCCACTAATCCCGCTTACATCAACTACGGTGTATTGCCATGATGTGTAACTACCACTATAACCACGGCCCCGGTTGGTATTATAAGTGAATTCATCGTACAAGCCGTCGATATCCGTGGAGTAACTCAACCCGGTAATGGGCAATTGAGGGCGGTATTCATGGCAAGTGTAATCATATTGACCACCTGCTGGAGTTGTCGTCAGATACCCGAACGATAAACCATCCTCGGTACCCGAATAACTATTACAGTAGACTTTCCAGGGCACCTCGAGCCTGTAAGTCGAGGCGCTCGGGATTTCCGGAATCCTGTCGGAATAGAAGACATTCCATTTGTTAGGTTCATCGACACCCCAAGAATTGTACCAGCCCCAAAGGCCGCTGAGGTGGAAATTCGGAACCCAATGGCGGCTTACATAAAAATAATAGTAATCACTGCGGGTGTTTTTGTTCCAGCTTCCCTGCGCGGATGTGTTTTCGGCCTGCTCGAAATCAACAAACGCCCACTGGCTGTCAGCGGATTCGGAACCGGGATCGCCCGCTATCGCGCGGGCCCTGACCACATAGACATGGGCGCCGTCAACTTGACAAGTATCATAGTATTGGGTACCGCTTGTTATGCCAACATACGTTGTGGGTGTTATGCCGCCGTACGGGGTCCAGTCTTTATAGATCGCGTACTGGACCGCGTTCGACCCCTCCGACCAATTCAATCGGACGTTATAGCTCGACATGATTGAGTGGTCAAGATTACGCTGAACTTTAAGGCTCACATTACCCACCGGGGTGGCATCCACTGTAAACAGGTTCGAGCCTGTACCCTCCATGCCGCATCCGTTCCTTACCCGGACATTCCAGAGACCCGCCGCAGTGCCTGGCGGGATAGCGAATAGACACCTGACATGGGTGGCGCTCATAACAGTGATGTAAGTTCCCTCAATACTCCCCTGACCGCTTTTCTGAAGCATGGTACGCAGTGAAGGACCGCTCAGGAAGCCGGTGCCATAGATATCGTAAAAGACGGCAAACCCGTAGGGATAGCCACTATTGGGATTGATACTCGTCACAGTCACTGCGGGGCAGGTAGCCGTGAAAATCCCGGTACCAACACCGCCGCATCCGTTCGTTACCCGGACATTCCACGCGCCGAGAGCCGTGGTGACCGGCAACTGAAGCGTACAGGTTATCGTGGTCGGATTCTGCACGGCTTCACCCGTCGCCGGAATATCGGACTGGCCTGTTCTCATAAGCCTGACGTCAAGGGAAGCGCCGGATATGAAATTGGTTCCTGTTATCGTGGCGGGAAATGAGATATTGTCAACATCATGGGAAGCCGGGTTAATACCCGTAACAGTCGGCGCGGGACAAACCACCTCGAAGACGCCTGCGCCAAGCCCGGTGAGGCCGCAGGAGTTTGTTACCTCGATGTCCCAGAAACCCAACGTCGTGCTTAACGGAAGCGTGATATCGCATGTTATGGTGGTGATATCATCCACGACGACATTCGCCGGCACTATATCAGGTGCGCCGGTTTTCTCAAGATGAACGTCAAAGCCGGTTCCGTCAATGAAACCGGTTCCGGTAATTGTGGCGGGGAAGGAGACACCATCGGCAGAATGAGTCGGTGGTGCTATATGCACAATTGTCGGCAGCGGGCAGTCAATGACCGTCGTGGTGTAGAGCCAGGACGCGTAGATGAAGTCATCGGAGAGCGCGTGGCCCGAACCGAGAAGGTCAAGGAACCAGTACTCGCCGAATGTCTTCGAATCGGTGACGGTGATGAGGATATCCAGATCACCGACCGCGGTCGGAACTGCCGGAATGCCATCGAAATCATACATGTAAGTCGAGAATGCGCCACCGCCGTAACCAATCTTGGTGGGTCCGCCGGTAAACGGTGCCTTTGGCATCACGGTACTGCCATAGGACTCGATCGTGACATCGAAGATGTCGCCCTGCCAATCCCATACCTCAACATCAAGACTGAGAGTACCGCCTCCACCAGGACCTGTGTCGTAATAAAGCGTGCTGTTCGTCTCCGTCATGCTAAGGCAGAACGCCTCGGCGCTGTTGGCGGCATTGATGTCCCAGTCGTCAACATCCCAGGGGGGGGAGCCGACCGGCCAATCGTAGTTGGCGTAGATGGCATAGTTGAAGACTAAGACAGCGTAGCCGGTGCCGTTCCAATCCAAGCTGTAGTTGCGCTGGATCTTGTCGCCGGGGCCTAATTTACCCCTGTCGGCATAGTGGCCCGGATCGGAGAAGAAATCACTTAGAACTTCATCTTCTCCAATTCCATCGCAGAAATACTTGTAGCCTGCAAGGCCCTCGTAATTGCCGTAGCTGTCAGGGGCGCCAAGCAAGCCGTCCTGGTAGCCGAACGGCACGCCGCTGAAGAACTCGGGGCTTGGGATGATGGTAAGACCGTCGGCGTTTGACACCTTCGGGCCAAAGCACACGCCTCGGACGTCGAATCCCGTGAATACCTTGTCATTGATCGGATGCGTCAGGATGACGCCGACTTCGGCTGTTCCGCCTGGAAAGTCGATGTCGAGGTCGGCCCAATCGAGGTCCATGTTAGTCAACACCGGAGGCTCCATGAAGCCCAGCATGTTGAGTATCTTTTCGGCTGTTCGGAGCTGAACGATATCGCCGGTACCGGTGGCCGGGTCGAGGACTACCTGCCATAGCCCTAAGCAAGTCGTTGTGCCGCCTGCTTCGGTTACTACAGCGTTGCCGCCTGCTTCGGTTACTGCATCCTGACCCGCTGCAGGTTCTGGATCAGGTGCAATCACGTTCTCATCTCCGCCCGAACATGAAACCATGAACATGAGCGCGATGATGAAAACCAGTGAGGGCATGAGACTTCTACACATAATTGCCTCCTGATGTTTTAAATTGTATTAACGTGTTAAGGATAAAATTATATCACAGATTGATATCAATTGCACAAATAATTCTTTCCGAATATACCTGAACCTGCTCAATATTTCTGAACACTATTGCTGCATTCAATTAATTTAAGTGTGAAGATGTTAGCTTGTAGTAATGAATACTGATAAATGCAATCTACTCCATCCCACTCACAATCTCATACGTATCCGATGCTATCACCAGTTCCTCGTCTGTGGGAACAATTACAACCTTCACCCGGCTATCGTCGCTGCTTATAATTTTCATTTCTCCCCTGCAATCGTTACGTTCCGGATCGAGCTTCACACCAATAAATTCCAACCCCTCACAGGACGCCGCACGTATGTCGGGATTGTTCTCGCCGATACCCGCGGTGAATACAATCACATCCACGCCACCCATCGCGGCGGCATACGCGCCTATATACTTCCTGATACGATAATTGGATATCCGCAATGCCAACCGGGCCCGGACATTGCCCTCATCGGCAGCCTTATGAACGTCCCTGATATCAGAGCTCACTCCGCTTACGCCGATAAAACCCGACTCCCTGTTGAGCATGTTGTCCAACTCCACGAGACTCATATCTTCCACTTCCGCGATGAATTTGTGGATCGACGGGTCTATATCACCGCAGCGCGTACCCATCATCAATCCCTCCAGCGGCGTGAAGCCCATGGATGTATCGATCGACTTCCCGCCGGCCACCGCCGCGATCGATGAACCATTACCTAAATGACATGTGATAATCTTCGTCCGGGTTATATCAAGACCTAAAAATTCACAAGCTTTCGATGACACATATCGATGCGACGTACCGTGAAATCCGTAGCGGCGTATGCGATGATTCTCGTACAGCTCATACGGCAGCGGATATATGTATGCATGTTCGGGTATCGTCTGATGAAACGCGGTGTCGAATACCGCCACTTGCGGTATGCCCGGAAGGAGATTCAATGTCGCCTCGATGCCCGCTAAATTCGGGGGATTGTGCAGTGGAGCCAAGGGAATACATTCACGTATCGTCTCGACCACTTCATCGCTGATGAGCACCGAGGACGCGAAATGTTCGCCGCCATGAACGGTGCGATGCCCTACGGCGGCAATCTCGGAGACATCCCCGACAACGCCGACGTCCTTATCGAGGATCTTCTGAAGCATAAACCCGGCACCCTCAAGGTGATTATTCACATCGGGGGCCTTGAAGATATGTTCGTTCTCCCCGACCTGGTGCTTCAGGCGCGTACCATCAATCCCGATGCGTTCAAGCAGTCCCTTGCAGAGCAGATGTCCATCCGGCATATCGAGCAGGCGGTATTTCAGGGAAGATGACCCGGTGTTTACGACCAGAATTTTCATTCAATAACTCCCATTGAAAAATAAGGCCTGCCTATTCCACGGATGAGAGTTCTTCCCCCTCGGACGCGACGATGATCTCCTCAAGCACATGTTCCACCCTGATACCGTGGCCCTTGGCGGAAGGCATCAGCTCGGAGACCTTGCTGAAGAGATCCGCCGCGAACCTCGAGCGTTTTTCAGGGGATAAATCGAATCGCCGTTCAAGAAAACGACGGATTGTGTGCAGTTGATCGGTGGATAAGACGGAAACATCAGTCCTGGTAAACAAGCCGAGCGGCGCCTGGGTCGACCGAAATGTACCCACCCTCCTGTCCGCGAGAAGCTGAATGAGGGTTATCCTCCGTTCGGTTATCACGACCGTTCCCGCCGCGAGATCACCGAGGCGCTTGTAGGTCGGTGATGCAAATACGATGAAGAAACCGATCATCAACGCCGAGAGTACATAGTCAATCGGCCTGAGGAAATTCCTTATAAGGCTTGATGTGAAATTCACCGGCATACCGCCGTCGCGGATCACACGGCATCCCATGGCCTTCTTACCCGGTGACCGGCCATTCCAGAACAACTCGAATAACAGGAAATATCCCCAACTGAAGATAAATAATCCCACTATGAAAACGATCATCCCGAAGTGTTCACTGGTCTCAGCCCTGTTCCAGTACATATAGCTTGAAGCCGCTGTTATAAGGATAATTATGATGATGAACTGGATCAGGATATCGACGAACAGGGCAAGCACACGCGATGCCAACCCCGACAGGTCGAATGTAAACTCAACCGCCTCGGGCGTGATCACTCCTATCCGGTCATCTTTGGGCATGATTTGGAATGATAAAGGAAACCCGGTGCTCAATCAATCCATAATTCCGATGTTCAGCGGATACATTCCTGTGTATAATTTGGCTGATGCCCTCTTTCATCAATGAAAGAAAGAATTACCTCATGCGGTTTGAGCATCTTATAAGGAAAGCCCAGACTCCCCTTGGCCTGCGGGGATTCAACCGCGAAGAGTTGTACGAACTGGGACTTCTCTACCGGCGTGTCGCATCCGACCTGGCGAAGGCACAGACCATCGGTGCTGATGGCGATACCCTTTTGTACTTGAACGGCCTGCTTGCAACGGGGCATAATGTTGTCTATCGCGGTGAGAGTCAACCGTTGAGAAGCATAATCACTTTCATCACTGCAGGCTTCCCCCAACTCTTCCGCAAACATTTCGGCGTGATCTTTATTTCCATTCTCGTGTTCTTCCTACCCGCGATCTGGGCATATATGGCATACACCACGAATCCGGCCTGGGCCGAGGTCGCCCTGCCGAATTCGGTCATGCAATTCTACGAGGAAGAGCTTGAGGCAGGCCCCAGCCAGCTTGCGGTGGCCATCGAGGAAGATGAAATGGCCGCGGCGAGCACATTCATAATCCTCAACAATATCCAGGTATCCATCACCGCATTCGCCGGGGGAATCCTCCTTGGCATCGGGACAATCCTCGCCCTGCTTACAAACGGTCTTATGCTTGGCGGCATCGCCGCAATATATGTTTCGAGGGGGGCTGAATTTTCCCTCTACTTTTTCTCCGGCGTACTTCCCCATGGTGTGCTCGAACTCCCGGCAATATGCATCGCCGGGGGAGCCGGACTCCTTCTCGGGAAAGCCATCATCTCACCAGGTCAGCTCCGACGTATCGACGCACTCAAGCGTAATGGAAAGGACGCCATAATGCTGGTGCTGGGAGTTGCACTGACATTGCTTGTCGCCGGACTTATCGAGGGTTTCATAACACCATTGAAGATCAATGGCGAGGCTAATATCCCGGTGTTGATGTACTTCAAACTCGCGTTCGCGGTTATCGTATTCCTGCTCTTTATCACCTACCTCATTTTGGCAGGACGTCAACCCGGCGAGAAGCCGCTCGATTTCATCAACAAGGGAGTCGACCGACTCGACAACTTCACCCCTAAGGGAATATACCGCATCCTCACTTCCGAGACACAGGAACTTTGATATTTATTCCCGGCATCAGAATGCCGGGTTACATTACTGCCTTGATTTATTTTTGTGGCACCCTTATCCGAGTCTTCGAGGATAGGGGTGGTCTTATTCCATCCGCAAATAAATCTCATCCCGGTCGCCATTGGGGACTGTCCCAAGGTCTTCCGCGGGACTGTCCCCATTGGTAACGTAGCCCAGCATTCTGAACCTCATGTAACCCGGCATTCTGATGCCGGGAAATAAATCTCATCCCGGTCACCGGGAACTGCCAATGGGAACTGGAAATGGGGACTGTCCCAAGGTCTTCCGCGGGACTGTCCCCATTTGCCTCCATGTTGACTCGCCGATGATGGCACGCTTAGACCCGCAAACCTAACCGGCTTGAGGTTTGCGAATCTAAGCGTGTATAATGAATGAATCGGCGGCAATCAAGGATGACAAGAAAAATCTGCGTTCTCCGGAACCGAGTATGATCAAGAATTTATTCCCGGCAAAGGATTGCCGGGCTACGTTACTATGGGAGAAAGCTCACAATGGTGATAAAATAACTTTGGATTCTGCGAAATGAACAAGGAGACGGGAAAGTGAAAAAGCCTGCAGTATCAAAACGCCTGACCGCCGTGATAAACAAAGAGGATGACTGGTATGTCGCCCACTGTGTTGAACTTGGCGTCGTAAGCCAGGGCAAGACCATCGAGGAAGCACAGGCCAACCTCAAGGAAGCAGTTGAATTATACATCGACAGCTTCGGGACTGAAGACCTGCCCATCAAAACGGGAGAGGTTGTCTTATACCCTCTTGAGGTTATGATCGATGCCTAAGCTCCCCAGTCTATCAGGAGACGAACTTATCAAAGCGCTCACCAAAGCCGGTTTCCAGGTTGTCAGGCAGAAGGGAAGCCATGTCAGTATGCAGAAGGCGAAATCCAGGACGGTTATACCTCTTCATAAAGAGTTAGCTAAAGGCACTCTCTTCGGAATCCTGAAACAATGTGGGCTGACCAAAGAAGATTTGATTTCCATTCTTGAGAAAAAGTGAAACTTGAAGTATGTTCTGCAACTCTGCCTTCTCCGGAGGCGAGTATGATTAAGAATTTATTCCCGGCAACGTTACTTCTGTCAGGCAGGGTTAGTATCAGCGTCAAAAAGCCTAAGGTGGAGGAGTTATGACAACGGCTAAAGAAGCGAATAAAGTTAAAGGGCATCAAGCCAGATCGAATATTTCGTTGGAAGCACTATATAACACTATGTCTGTAGAAGCAGGGGGTCTTTACAATCAGGCGATCACTATATGCACTGCATTTCTAGGGGGGACATTGATATTTTATGAGAGGCTATTCGTCAGCGATATCACGTGGACTCTTATAATATTGGTTTTGGGATGGATAACGTTAGTATATCCACTAGCTGCGTTTACGTATGTTCGCTGGCAAAATGTGGAGGCCCATCGTCATGTCCTGGAATACTTCAATACTGGAGAAAAGGAAGATTATGACAAAGCGTTGGCAATCCCAAAGAAAAGCCGTTGCTTGACGAAAAGTGCCATAACATCTATGGTTATTGGCCTGTGTTTAGTTGGCATATTTACTACACTTAACCTCGTGTTACTACAAAAGGAGATTAAGATGAATGAGAAGAAGGATACACCGGCCCAGAATGAGAAGGAGAGTAACGATCAGTCATCAGAAATTCAACAAGATCGAAACTTAAAACCCGGGCAAACAGTACAAGGAAGTCCTGAAAAACCGTCCCAGCAGGAATCCCCTGCAATCGATGAGAAAAAAAGTATAGATCCATCGTCAGTGATTGTACCAGATCATCCCATAATACATCCAGAGCCAAACCAGCCTTCAGATGACGAAACGCCACAGCTGGATTCCCCAACAAAGATCCAGAAATTGAGTTTAGATCCAACATCAATAATTAAGGTGAAGCCAGATACTGAGCCACAGGAAGAACCTCCTGTCGAGACACCGAATGAGGAAGATTGACGCTTTATGCGCCTATTCATAAGCTATAGCACAGGCGATCTTGATACCAGAGCTTTTATGCAGGAAGATTAGGGATACTGAAGCTGTAAGAACGGAAAGAGGTAGATTTAATGGATCATCTCAAACGACTAGGAAATAGTATTTCAGTCAAAATCCATTCTGATGAGGACGGTTTTATTGGTAGGGAGTGTCCGAATTCAGAATGTGAAGGATATTTTAAGGTCGAGTCTGGCACAGGTATCCAAGAGGAAAACCTACCTTGCATCTGTCCTTATTGTGGGCATACAGCATCTCACGACAATTTTAGGACTACTGAGCAGAGCGAATACGCAAAATCCGTAGCATTTCGTGAAATTAATGAAGCAGTACGCAAAGATTTGAAAAAGCTCGAGTTCGACCATAAACCAAAGGGGCCATTCGGGATAGGCTTTTCTATGAAGCTCCAGCCAGGTCCAGGAGTTCCACTCCATTATTACCGAGAGAAGGAATTGGAAACGGAGATCGTTTGTAGTAACTGTACGCTTCGCTATTCAGTTTATGGAGTCTTCGCTTTTTGTCCAGATTGTGGAGTGCATAACTCTCTTCAAATCCTTGACAAGAGCCTCGAAGTAGTTGAAAAGATGTTAAACATGGCCGAAACGGTAGAATCTGATATTGCGACAATGCTCGTAGAGAACGCTTTGGAGGATTGCTTATCCACATTTGATGGCTTTGGGAGAGCCTTAGTCCTTGTTCATCGTGAAAAGGCGTCTTACCCAGATAAGATAGGGAAGATTTCATTTCAGAATCTCGATGGTGCAAATAAGAATCTCTTGGCAGCGTTTGGAATCGACCTTTCTGTAAACTTGACGGTAGATGAATGGGAACATACGAAACGAAGCTTCCAGAAACGCCATCTTCTAGCCCACAAGATGGGAGTAATAGATAAAGATTATATCAGAAGATCCGGAGACTCATCGGCAATCCCTGGTAGAAAAATAGCCATTGAAGGATCAGAAGTGCATCAGCTAACAGCAATACTTCGGAAGCTTTCACGATATCTTGTGGATTCTCTAAACTCGATCTAAGTGGGGGTGTAACCTGGCCCGCCAACCGGGTTTGCCCGGCTACATAAGAGGCTAACCAGACGGAGTGGAATTCGCGTCATCCCCACGATCGAACAACTTCCGGAATATCTTTGTGAAATCGTTTGGCTTGATGATGATTGCATGAACCAGGCTGAATCCTTCCGCCCTCGTTATATACAGAACTAACCATAACAGGAATCCGGCTATTGATGAGTATGTCGAAGCCAACGCCGCACCCATGATCCCCTTGAGAGGCACAAGTATCCACGACGCCGCAAACAAAACCGTCAGTGTGACGAGCATCGAGTATGTCACCCATATCGGTTTTCCCCTGCCTATCGCATCCGATTGAAACACCTTGTTCAGGGAAGTGAAAAGCACCCAGATGAGTATAACCAGTGTGGGCATGTATGCACCGGCAAACTCGACTTCATCGAACAAGAGAAATATTATCGGTCGTGCGACCAACGCGAACACTCCTAACGTTACGATGCAGATGAAGATCGTGGTACGCATTACCACATTTATGAGCGTCCGTCCCCTCTCACCCTCGGCGCACGATGCAATAGGCAGCAGTGCCGTTGATATGCTTGAAAAAAGACGCTTGAATGCTTCGCCGAACATCATCGGGATGGAATATATCCCGACATCTTTTACGCTCATCATCGCCATCAGGAACACGATGTTGACTTTCAATCCAAGGAACCCGGCGAAGCTCCCGATATGCGTCTGTATGCCGAACCTTATACTTTCCCGAAGTGTACCCTTCGAATATGACCATCGCAGGAGTCTGTCACGTCCGAGGATGATTAGCCCGACAATTAAACTTATGATGATACCGGCACAGAAACTGAGATATGCATAACCGGTTTTGACTGAGAGGGCGGCATCTTCCGGCACGAGAACCCACATCAACACGAAACCGATGAACATCACCACCGGATGCATCACCCATACAATGTTGTACGCCAGCATCCTCCCGCGTCCCAAATGAACCGAGACATTCAGGAACCAGAGCATATATGGGATATATATCAGAACGGCAAGCAGGATGTAGATATTCGGCAGGTGGATCAGATCATGACCCCAGAATGCAAACCGGATCGCGGCGAATACGAAGGCACTGACGACAAGCGTTATGACCGAGATCAGAATCCCCCCCGAGATGGACATCGCCGCAAGATCCTCGACACCGCGTTTTTTCCTGCCGATGAAATTGACGATCGCGTTATTCAATCCGAGATTCGACACGGCATGCAGGAAGGTCGGGATGAAGCGGAATATCTCGAAAAAACCGAGGCCGTCATCGTGAAGCATCGCGGCGAGTATGCTCCTCGATGCGAATCCAAGGATTAGCGCCACGACCTGGAATGCCAACGTTATAAGTGAGCCTCGTACCATTTCGGTCAGTCATTATACCAATTCGGGATGCCATACCCGCCATGCAATCCCAATCCTTCGCCCGTCGCATCGGTAAAATATCATCAACATACTATCTGGTAGCCCGGGGTTGAAGCCATCCTTTTCTAAATATCCGAACCACGACCGTCAGGGAGCGGACACATTCGAGATGAATATTTTAGGACTGGATGGCACGGTCTGCGAGTCTTCGAGCTGACCGTGGTCTTCGGTGATACTTGGCATTAAACCACGGTCAGCCCTCGAAGACTCGGGCAGACCGTGCCATCACGGAGGTCTTCAGTTGTATCGGGATACCCCTGGAGGGTGTCCCGAAACAACTCAAACCAATTTTAGAAACAAACAATTGAATGAGCGGGTAGTGTAGGTCTCCGACCTACACTCGCAGGTCAGAGACCTGCGGTACCCGGCGCGCTAATAAAGGCTTGACTTTTAAAATTGGTCTCAAGGCTCAAGAATGTGCCATCAGGAACTTCAGACCCATAATGAATTAAAACAATTAGATAACATTGCTAACTTAACTATGGATGATATAATTGGAGCAGCAACGAGATACTTGGAGACGGACGCCATGGCGGTAGTCGTGGCGGGCAAGGTCTAACCTGATGCGTGCAGAGATTAAGACTCCGAAATTGCTGGACCGATTCGTCGGTGCGTTATTAGGCACCGGTGTCGGCGACGCTTTGGGCGCTCCCGTCGAGGAGTGGTCAAGCCAGACCATACGCGCCACCCTCGGACAGATCCGGGATTATCAGACAACCTTCCTCGGACGCGGTATTATCACCGATGACACCCAGATGACGATCCTGCTCGTTGAATCCCTCGTACAAAATGAACATTTCGATCCCGCCCAGTTCGCATACAACCTCGGGGAGTGGATGAAACGCAACGATGAAGGGATCGAACCCGCGCGTGGTGTCGGCTACACAATCAGCCTTGCCTGCCGTCGTCTCTACAAGGGAACTTATTGGAAACGTTCCGGCGAGTTCTCCAGCGGAAACGGTGCCGCAAGCCGCGTTGCGCCATTGGGCCTCTACCATTCACCGAAGGGGTCGGAGAACCTCGCGGATCTGCTTGAGGATGCCGGGAATTCAGCCATCCCGACCCACATCGACCCCGTGGCAATCGCCGCGGCTCAGGTGATCGCCGCAGCGGTCATGCGTCTCGCGAATGAAGACCGGGCCGATTTCAACGCCGAGAATTTCATCAACTGGCTCATCGGCATTATGGACAGCCGGAATCCGCAGATGGCTGAAGTGCTGAGGAACACCAAGCACTGCCTGCGCGAAGGCGCGGGGCAGGACGCGAGTTTCCTGATCCCCACGAAGTACGTCGGGATGAGAGACATAAGCCTCGGTTACGACCTCGATGTCGACCTGGAACATATGGCCCGTCTCGGGTGCGGTAGTTTCGTTATGGAAAGCATCCCCGCCGCGCTCTATGCATTCCTTTCAAGCCCCGATAACTTTGAGCGATCGCTTATTGTCGCCGTGAACGCGGGTGGGGATACCGACAGCATCGCGGCGATGACCGGCGCATTGAGCGGCACATTCAACGGCGCCCAGTCAATACCCATGCGCTGGATCAACGATCTGGAAAAGAGAGAATATCTCATCGAAATGGCCAACCTTCTCTATGACCTCGCCACCGAAGGCAAATCCCGCAAGATCCCCAATTGGCCCGTTGTGGGCTGATAATCGCTGTTAATTCTCACTTAAATGAAATCCAGGATAATCCGCATAGACACTTGAGATACTACTGTCCTGATGGCACGGTCTGACGAGTCTTCGAGTCTGACCGTGGTACTGGCACGGGTGCCGCACACTTCAGTGTGCGATTCCGGGTGCCGCCTACAAACGAGTCTTCGAAGTTTGTAGGTGAAAATATTAACATCATATTCATGTAATCCGGTTTCCACAAAACGCCCAAATATCAACGGTTCAACATTCCCGGTCATGCTATTGAACTGACGTTATCCTGTATGACTTAAGAGAAATACGAAAGCAGGTAGATTACATTCACGCGAATTCTGTCAGGATAGGATTGGTTGTTTGGAAAGGAGGGGCCTTGTGAGATTTGCCTTGATTCTTTTAATTTATACTGGTCACCTACAAACTTCGAAGACTCGTTTGTAGGCGGCACCCGGACCCGACACCCAAGCTTGAGACAGGAAATTTCATGTAACATTCCTGAATTAAAAATATTTAAATCTCTTTAACCCGCAAAATCCATTGCGTTAAGGGCTTCTGGAGATTATATTGTCAGGGGATTCCCCTAAGGGGGTCGATTTATGCGATGGACATCCGCGAAATATCATGACCTGTTCGACCGGAAGCAGAACATCGAATTCTTCACCGAAATGGCAAAGGATGCTGGAAGGGTTCTTGATGTCGGCGCCGGTACCGGCCGGTTGAGCATAGCCATGGCCCTGGCGGGTGCACAAGTAACCTCCGTGGAACAGGACGCCAACTTCCGGGCGTTGATGAAAAGGAATATCGAAGAGCAACCGAAGGAAGTACGCACGCGAATAGATATCATCAAGGGTGACATCCTCAATTTCTCGACCGCCCGGCGTTTTCCCATGATCATACTGTCAGGTGTGCTCGAATCATTTTTCAAACGCGCACAGCGGTTCGATGTACTGAAACGTTTTCACGAACTCCTGAATTCCGGGGGACGGCTCGTCTTCGACCTGTTGTCGATCAACATCGGTGAATTCTCCATCAAGGAAGTTGACCGTATCGAGGACAACGGCACAGAGTATATTCGCAAGATGGCTTGCACCATCGACAAGATCCTGAATGTCGCGAAGATCCGCTATGTCTATGAGACCTATGTCTCGGGCAACTACTACGACCAGGTTGACGAAACCATTGAAATCGCGATGGTTCAACCGAGGGAGATAAGTGAGGGATTGATGGAAGCCGGTTTCAGGGATTTCAATTTCTACGGCGGGTACGACCGCAGACCGTATGATCTCTATGCAAGGACCCTCGTCGTCGAAGCCTGGAAGAAATGATCTAAAACTAATCCCTGTAATCAACACTTGAACAAACCGGGGTTGTGTAGGTCTCCCGACCTACACTTGGGTTTACGTAATGCCGCAGGTCAGAGACCTGCAGTATCCAGCTTGCGGTAAAGAGGGTTGATTAATGGGATGGCCTGATGGCACGGTCTGTGAGTCTTCGAGCTGACCGTGGTCTCAGTGTGTAATCCCTGAATAATCCACGGTCAGCCCTCGCAAGGCCTCGGGCAGACCGTGCCATCAAGAACGAATGTATTATGCAACGCTGGAGTAAAGTGTGCGGCACCCATGCCAAGTACCAAACGTCCATAACACATCTGGTATTTGATTGTTATTAACGCATCCCCTATAATTGCCCGTTCTTGCGATGTGCGGGTGATTTCCATATGTGGTGGCATTGGAGCGAAACCGAGGAGGGAGTCAGGACTATCTCCACAAAAGAGATGGTGCGTAAACTCTATCCCATTTTCAGGCCACACCTCAAACTCATCGGCCTTGCATTCTCGCTGCTGCTGATCATCACCGCTACGCAAGTGGCCGGACCGGTCATCCTCGGCAGCCTGATCATCGATAAGTACATCAAGAGCGAGCAGAATATCAGGGCGATTCTCACCACCGGTGGGATTTACTTCGCGGTGGTCACCGTCGGCATCATCGTAGCCTATTTTCAGGCCGTCGTACTGTTCCGGTTGGGCATAACGATAATTACCGAATTCAAGCACAAGCTGTTCAGCCATATAATGACCCTCGGCCTTGATTTCTTTAACGATAACCCGCCCGGCAAATTGATAAGCCGGGTCGAATCCGACGCCGATCAAATCCGGAACCTGTTCGGAGAAGTCCTCGTCAACCTGTTGAAGAATATCTTCCTCTTCTTGGGCATTTTCGGCGTGATGTTCTTCTTCAATTGGCGGCTCACTCTATACGTGGTGGTACTCATTCCCATATTGTTCGGCTCGGTATTTGTTTTCCTGAAGAAAATCCGGCGTTATTACAAGGAAATCCGCGCCCAATGGGCAATCGTTACCGGCTATACAACCGAGTACGTGCAGGGTGTTGATGTAATCCAGCAGTTCAACTACCAGGACCACGCTCGACGCAGGATGCATGAGGTCAATGTCGGACGGTACAAGATCGAAGTGCCCACGGGATTCATCGATTACGGCTTCTGGGGCGGTTTCATATTCGGTGAAATTATCGCCATCTGCATTATCCTTGTTGTCGGGGCACACCAGATAATGAACCCGGGGGACTACGTCAAGCCGCTCACCATCGGCATCCTCATCACATTCATCGAATTTATGCG
>CBDVBS010000031.1:0-15493 GCA_965372275.1 uncultured bacterium
TGGGGCTGTTGAAAAAGTAAGGATGTGCCGAAAAAATGGGACAGGCCTCAGTAGTGCAGGCGCTGGGCAATAGGTATAATGCGCTGTTCGGAAGTGACGTTCTCCATTTCTAAAGGCCAGTCCCTATTTTTCGGCTTTTTCAACAGCCCCAGGATGTCCGCTTCAACAAATAAATCCAGAAATCATGCGGACAGGATGTCCGCGCTCCAGGGAAAGAGAATCCCAGTGTTATGCGAACTCCCAAAACACCATTTGTATTATGTCAGAGATTCTAAATGCGTCCATGAAACAGTTCCCTCAGGAAATCGAATATCGTCCTGCCGTCCTTCTCTTTGATATATTCATCTTCTACTTGTTGCAGAATTTGTTCAGTTTTCAATCTTGCCGCCTTGTCATGCAGATGAGAAAGATTACGCATTATTCCCAAACGAACTCCGACCATGAATATCTTTCTTTCTTCATCTGGGAGTGACATGAACCGGTCGATGATATCAAGCATCCTCTGTTTGTCTTCCGGGAATGTGCCCCTGACCTCCATTAGCAGGTTGAGCATGTGATCGCTTACGATCTTGCTTGTGATCCCGTCAAGGTTCCCGATCAGCAGGCGTAGCTCTTCGACTGTTTCGATATCATTCAGCGGTTCGAATTCCCCTGCTTCCATCTTCGTGAATAACGGTGTGCCGGGTTGTACGCTGGTGCTTCGTATCCGGATGAAATCCGGGTTGATCGCGTTCAATACTTCGGCGGTTGCCAATGCATGTTCAGGGGACATTGCCTTGCCGCCAAGGCCGGGCATAATATATTCACACAGCGATATCCCGGCTTCTTTCACATTGCATCCCGCCTCGATCTGCTGTTCCGGTGTTGTCCCTTTATTCACGAATTTCAATAGCGGTTCATACCCGGTTTCAAGGCCCGAATGTATGCGCGATATTCCGGCCTCGCCGAGCTGCTTGAGTTCCTCGACCGATTTCCGCGCGAGTGTAGGGGTTCTCGAATAAGTGGTAATTCGTTTAACGGAAGGAAATTTGGCTTTCAGATATTTGAGGATATCGAGCAGATCATCGGTTTTCATCAGGAGTGCATCGGCGTCCTGCAGGAACGCTCGGCTGATGAGTCGCGCATTATCACCGTAGAAATCCACGGCCTGGTCGATATCGGTTTTCACATCCTCAACAGATTTCTTCTCGAACTTGTGACCCTTGTATACGCCGCAGAATTCGCACTTGTTCCAAGGGCAATTGCGGCTCACCCTTATGAGGAGACTCTGCGCCTCGCTTGGGGGACGTATGGGGCCGATATCGTACGCCGATGTGAACATGGCTCTAAATATAACACTCGCATTTGGATTTGCCCATCATTATGCATTACCCCTTGACTGAAGAGGGTAGCTCAAGTATATTAATAACTGACTGGTTAGTTAGTTATTATGGCTACGCAAACGAAAAAACGGAAACCGAAATTCCTCAGGCGTCCCGACGCGAGGCCCGATCAGA
The DNA here is from genome assembly GCA_965372275.1 of uncultured bacterium. Taxonomy (GTDB): domain Bacteria; phylum JAJVIF01; class JAJVIF01; order JAPKYR01; family CAZSPL01; genus CBDVBS01. Next base: position 1,497 of record CBDVBS010000031.1, read on the forward strand.
TACTCGATGCGGCGGAGAAGGTGTTCGGCAAGTACGGTTACGAAGCAGCATCGCTGGACAGGGTCGCTAAGGCGGCGGGAATCACGAAGGGCACGATATATCTCTATTTCAAGAACAAGAAGACCGTGTTCATCGGGATGATGAAACGCCGTATATCCAAATTATTCGGTAACGTCGAGGAACAGGTATCGAGCAGGGAAGCGGGGTCCTTCGATGACTACCTTGACATCATCCTTCCCAATATTCGTTCTTTCATGACCGACCCCGCATACCCAAGTTTCCTTAGGTTGATGATTGCCGAGTCGGGACGTTTCCCCGATGTCGCGAAGGATTTCTTTGGTGGGACCATCCTGCAAGCCATCAATGTAGGCAATGCAGTTTACACGGAAGCAGCATCGGAAAAACATGTGAAGGATCTCAATGGCGGGATCGTTTTCCGATGTCTGATGGGTATGCACCTGGTGTTCGTGCTCACACAGGAAATCATGGGCGGCAAGGATATCGATCCGCTCGAGTGGGATGAAATAAGTGTAACTATTGAAACCATATTCCGGAATGGGATAAGGAGGGAATCGTAATGCCTAAACAGGTGCGAATTATCATACCGATCCTGATAGCGATCATCGTGATATTTGTTATCGTCAAGGCTTCGGACGAGGGTGGAGATCCGACGAAGCTTGTTCTATCAGGCAATATTGAGGTCACCGATGCCCGGCTCGGATTCAAAATTCCCGGACGTCTCGCCGAACGCCTCGTGGATGAAGGTGAGGCAATTGCCGCAGGTGACCTGATTGCCGTTCTCGAAAACACCGACCAGCAACTTGCGGTTAACCAGGCGCAGGCGAATGTGGCATATGTCGAAGCCATCCTGTCCGAACTCGAAGCAGGGAGCAGGCAGGAGGATATTGACAGGGTCGCGGCACAGCTTCAACAGTCACGTGCAAAATTGGATGAGCTGGAGACCGGCAGTCGTGTCCAGGAGATCGCGAATGCCGAAGCGCAGCTCGACCGGGCATTGGCTGGATCGGCTGCCGCTGAGTCACAGCTCGAATTAGCTAAGTCTGACATCGAGAGATATGAAGAACTCTTCGAAGCCGGGGTTGTAAGCGAGAGTGAATATGAACGCATGCTGACCCAGCATGAAACCGCCGAAAGTGCATACAATCAAGCCCATGCTGCTGTCCAGAGTGCCGAGGAAGCGTTGAGCCTCGTGCGGGAAGGTCCGCGCACCGAGCAGCTCAACTATGCACGTGCCGCGGTCAGCCAGGCCGATGCGGCTTATCGCCTGGTCAAGTCTGGCCCGCGTGAGGAAACGATCGAGCAAGCGATAGCCCAGGTGAATATCGCGAAGGAAGTGTTGAAGCAGGCGAAACAGCAGATGGAATATACGCGTTTGTATGCGCCGTTCAATGGCGTGGTGCTGTCCAAGGCAGCGGAGGCGGGTGAATATCTCAACCCCGGTTCCCCGGTGGTGACGATTGGCAGTCTCGACAAGGTATGGCTTCGGGCATACATAAACGAAACCGACCTCAGCCGGGTGAGTTTGGGAACCAGTGTGGATGTAACCACTGACACATACCCGGACAAGGTGTATGAGGGACGAATCAGTTTCATAAGCAGTGAAGCTGAGTTCACGCCCAAGTCGGTTCAGACGCAGGATGAACGCGTGAAGCTGATGTACCTCGTCAAGATCGAGCTTGATAATCCGAACTATGAACTCAAGCCCGGCATGCCCGCGGACTGCATTATCCATATTGGGGAATAATCCTATGACGCAAACGAGACCGGTAATCAATGCTGTGAATCTCATCAAACGCTTCGGCGATCTCGCCGCGGTTGACGACCTCAGCCTTGATGTCCGGCGTGGTGAGATATTCGGTCTCGTCGGCCCGGACGGTGCCGGGAAGTCAACGACATTGCGTATGTTGAGCGGCATTCTCGATCCAACCGAAGGGGATGCGTGGATCGCCGGATTCAATATCAGGAGTGAACAGGCGAGTGTAAAAGATAACATCGCGTATATGAGTCAGCGGTTCGGGCTGTACTTCGACCTGACTGTTATAGAGAATATCCATTTCTATGCCGATCTGTATGGAGAACCGCGAAAGGGACGCGAGGAACGCATCGACGATCTCCTTGATTTCAGCAACATGCGTCTTTTCAAACGCCGCCTTGCGGGGAAACTCTCCGGTGGTATGAAGCAGAAGCTCCAGCTTGTATGCGCGCTTATTCATACACCCAAAGTGCTGCTGCTCGATGAACCCACGAATGGTGTCGATCCGGTTAGCCACCGCGATTTCTGGCGTATCCTCTACCAGCTTCTCAAGCAGGATGTTGCGATACTTGTTACGACGGCATACCTGGATGAAGCCGAACGATGCAACCGGGTCGGCCTCATGGATAAGGGCAAATTGCTCGCGGTCGGCACGCCCGCCGAAGTGAAGAAACTCATGCGTGGGAGGATTCTCGAAATACGCAGCCCCGTTGCCAAGCGGGTAAGCAAGCTGCTTCGCGAACGTCTCGACTGCGAGAGCGTAGAAGTCTTCGGGTCAAATGTTCATGTCGTGTGCGAGGATATTGATGCCGTTCAGGGTGAAGCGAAGCGATTGATTGACGAATCCGGACTTTCATATGAAGAGATGCGGGAGCAGGCGGCCTCACTGGAGGACGTTTTCGTAAGCGTATTAGGCGATGATGCGAAATCCGGAGCCGGCGAAGCAATCAGCGGTATAACTGAAGTTGACGGCGGCGTGAATGGAAACGGTGTCGCGGTCAAGGGCGACGGATTAACGCGGCGATTCGGGAATTTCACTGCTGTTGATGAAGTGAGCTTCGAAGTATCGCGCGGCGAGATATTCGGATTCCTCGGTCCGAACGGAGCGGGGAAGAGCACAGTGATACGTATGCTGTGCGGTCTTCTTGAGCCAACCGAAGGCGGCGGTACTGTCTCCGGCTACGACATCAACCGGCAGCCGGAAAAGATAAAACGTAACATCGGTTACATGAGTCAGAAGTTTTCTCTCTATGAAGATCTGACAGTTGAGGAGAATATTAATTTCTACGGTGGCATCTATGGCCTTGGCGGCGGCAGATTGGAGGGTCGCAAGAACTGGGCGATAGAGATGGCCGGACTGACGGAACATCGCGGGAGTCCTACCGGAATACTCAGCGGTGGCTGGAAACAGCGGCTCGCATTGGCATGCGCGATACTGCATGAACCGCCGATCGTGTTTCTCGATGAACCGACGAGCGGTGTCGATCCGATAAGCCGTCGCCGGTTCTGGGATCTCATCTATGAAATGGCCGATAAAGGGGTCACTGTGTTCGTGACAACGCATTACATGGAGGAAGCGGAATACTGTGACCGCGTGGGGTTGATCTACCACGGCAAAATAATTGCAATCGGAACTCCGTCGGAACTCAAGGCGGAGCGTATGCGGGAGCAAATACTCAATGTGCGATGTCCCCAGCCACAGAACGTGATGGAACATATCGAAGCATTGCCTGAAGTGCGCGATGTGGCCCTCTTCGGTGCAGGCTTACATGTGGTTGTTGAGGATGCTGAATCCGCAAAACCGGCGATCGAACGCGCGCTCGTTCAGGTCGGAGTGAAGCCCGATGGTATCGAACAGATCGTCCCGAGTCTCGAAGATGTATTCGTCTCGTTAATAGAAGAGGTCGATCGACGGGATGAGGCGATGAGTAAACCCGGGGGAGGAGTGAAGGATTAACGGTAAACGGTTCATAGCTATAGCTCGCAAGGAGACTATCCATCTGCTCAGGGACTGGCGAAGCCTGACTCTCGCCATCGGCATACCGATCATCCTGATATTGCTGTTCGGTTATGCCCTTGACCTTGACCTCGATAAGGTACCCACCGTTGTGTGGGACCAGTCACATTCTCCCGAGAGCCGGGAGCTTGTGAGCTTGTTCGATGGCTCCCCGTATTTCTCGATAGTGGACTACCACGATAATTACCGCGAGCTTCAGAAATCCATTGACGACAGCCGCGCAATAATCGCGATTGTGATCCCGGGCGATTTCGCCGACTGCATAAACGGAAATCGTGGAGTGGACATCCAGGTTATCATCGATGGCAGCGACGCGAATACCGGGCATTTGGCAATGGGATATGCAACAGCTTTAGGGTTGATCTACAACCTGGAAATCGGCATTAAACATATCAGCTTTGTCGGTGGCGGGAGTTATACGATGCCCATCGAGATGGATCAGCGGGCATGGTATAACCCCGACCTTAGAAGCGCCTATAACATCATTCCCGGAATCATCGCGATGGTCATGGTCGTCATCGCGGCGATGCTCACAAGCGTCACGATCGCAAGGGAGTGGGAGATGGGTACGATGGAACAGTTAATAAGCACTCCCATACGCGGCCCCGAACTGATCTTCGGCAAGGTGGTGCCTTATTTTGTTATCGGTATGGTGGATGTCGCGATTGCCGTTATGATGGGTGAATGGTTATTCGGAATGCCGTTGAAGGGAAGCCTGGGATTAATTTTCGGTATGGCGGTGATTTTCCTTGCCGGGGCGCTTTTCTTCGGGATGATGCTCAGCATCGTATTGAAAAACCAGGTGCTGTCGAACCAGATGGCCCTGATGGGAAGTTTCCTCCCGACCATGCTTCTCAGCGGTTTTGTATTCGCAATTGAGAACATGCCCGGCTGGCTGCAGATCGTAACCCTGATCGTGCCCGCGCGGTATTTCATCGCACTCCTGAGGGGTATTTACCTGAAAGGTATCGGGCTTGAAATCATGTGGTTCAACGCGCTGCTGCTTACGATCTACGCGGTCGTGATGATTATAATCTCGCACCGACGTCTGAAACTGAAGCTTGAGTAAGATGTATAAACGGCTGAGAAATATGCTCGTCAAGGAATTCCTGCAACTCTTCCGCGATCCACGGATGCGAATGGTCGTATTAGGCGTGCCGCTTATCCAGATGCTCATCCTCGGCTTCGCGATGACGATGGATGTCACCAATATAAAGACGGCCATACTCGACTTTGACAGAAGCCCGTCAAGCCGCGAATTGATCAGCGAATTCACATCCAGCGGATATTTTGAGATCGTCGAATATCTTGATACACACCGGGACATGGAGGATGCTCTCGATCACAGCAGGGCGCGGGTGGTCATACATATCCCGGCGGGGTACGAGGACGATCTAAGTTCGGGACGTACCGCAAAGTTGCAGGTTCTTGCTGATGGCACCGACAGCAATACCACTTCGATCGTGTTCGCCTACGCCGGCCAGATTGTCGGCAATTATGCGACCGAGATAATCGCCGACAGGCTTGGTAATTCTCCCGCCGGATTTGCATTCGCGCCGGTTGAGATGGAAACGCGCGCCTGGTTCAATCCGAATCTCGAAAGCAAGTATTACTACGTACCGAGCCTGATTGCGGTTATGCTTCTTCTCGTCGGGATGATACTTCCAAGCGTGGCAATTGTTCGCGAAAAGGAGATCGGTACCATTGAGCAGATCATGGTCACGCCGATCACGAGGTTCGAATTCATCCTCGGCAAGACCGTCCCATATGCCATCGTCGGATATATAGAAATGACGATAATGCTCGTTCTCGCGATGCTGATATTCGGGGTGCGCGTCGAGGGAAGTTGGCTGCTGCTGTACGCGCTATCCGGCATCTACATCGTCGGCAATCTCGGTTTAGCTCTGTTCATAAGCGGAACCGCATCGACTCAACAGCAGGCGCTGCTCACTTCTTTTCTTATCATGATGCCATGTATTTTGCTGAGCGGTTTCCTGTTTCCCGTGCGCAATATGCCCGAGTTTGTTCAGTACCTGACATACCTGGACCCGGTGCGATGGTATCTCGAAATCCTTCGAGCTGTTGTGATTAAGGGTGTCGGGGCATCATCGATTCTTCCCTCGATAGTCGGTCAATCAGTGCTGGCAATACTCTTCATCGTGCTTGCAACAGTGAGTTTCAAGAAAACGATGTCTTAATCATTTTGCGATTATCTGAGCCGCGAATGTCAGCTCGACTATCGATCCTTGCCGTGTCATATGCTATAAGAATGAGGATTTATTCAATACATGCCACCAGGATGGTGGCGCTCCAGTAAGAACAAATATCCAACTTTCTTACTCTTTCTTACAGGAGCGCTGGCTTCCAGCCGGCATGATTCAATAAATTCCACGGCTGGGTAGCGCGTATCTATAGTGAGCGCCAGCGAACGATGATGCGCGCATGAAGCAAGACGCCGCTATCCGTGAAGACACGTAGTAACGGTGGCACCCGGAATGAAGATGTTTTCTTCGCTTGGTGTTTAAAACGTAAATGAATCCAAAGCTGTGTCAGATGCTATAAGAATCAGGATTTATTTCCCGGCATCAGAATGCCGGGTTACATGAAATCAGAATGCCGGGCTACATAAGTTAGGATTTATTTATTCGATCCGGGTGGCACCCTTCTGTCTTCAGAAGGGTGGTTATGTCGGCACCTGGTGACTCGCTCCGCAACGGGGACAGGAGATGAAATCCTTGTCGAAATCCGGCGGGACCTTGATATTCAATCCGCAACTGCAGGGTATCTTTTTATATCCGGCCATAGTGTCGAAGAAATCTCCAACTTCGCGGGAACGTTCGGCCATATCTTCAGCAGGTTCGGGACTCGGCTCTCTAACTTCAATTGCCTGGTCACCCACAAGGCTTGAGGCTCCTATTATCCCCCGTTGTGAACCGGACACAATTTTATAAACCGAATCATATGTTGAATAATTTGCCTTACCCGCCATCTTGCGAAGTATCTCGATCCGCTTGTCGAGGGGAGGGTGAGTCGCGAACAGGCTCATGGCCGATAATCCCTTGAGCGGATTCACGATAAACATCGGCGCTATAGCACGATTCACACCCTTCTCCATCTTCGGACCGTAGGCGATTTTCTCCAATGCCGATGCCAACCCTTCGGGATACCGGGTGAACCGCGCGGAAGATGCATCGGCTAAGAATTCACGTTTACGCGAGCATGCGAAGTAGAGAATCTGGGCGAATATCGGGGCAAGTATGGCCAGCACGATCGCGATGGCTAAAATTATCAACTGTGCCTGCCCGGAACTTTTACTTGATCTGCGTCCTCTTCCCATATAAAAGAGCGAACGAAGGAAAACATCCGCGAGCATAACGATGGCGCCCATTGTAACGGCGGCGATGGTCATGAAGCGGATATCCTGGTTCACCACGTGACCGATTTCATGCGCGATGACACCCTGGAGCTCGTCGCGGTTGAGACGTTTGAGCAGTCCCGCCGTAACCGCAACGGCGGCGTTATCCGTTTTGATTCCCATCGCGAATGCGTTGAGCGAATCATCCTCGATGACATAAATATCAGGAACCTTCCCAAGCCCTGATGCAATGGTCATTTCTTCAACAACATTGTAGAGCTTCGGGTAGTCTTTCTTTTCTATCTTGCGCGCGCCTGTACTCAACAGGAGGATCCCCTTTCCCTGGCTGAATGCAATCGCCAACATTATCAGCCAGAAAAACAGGGCAATCACCGCGCCAACCGCGCCGCCCATTTCAGGATCGTAAAAAAGCCCGATGGCGAATCCGAGTGCGACGAGCAGAACACCCATCATCCATATCAGGACTGTTGAACGCCTGCGATTTGCACGTATAGCTTCCCACATATTTTTCAGAGCTCCACTTTGGGTACTGCCGCTTCACCGGGATGTTCGAGTTCGAAATATTTGAATTCCCCGAATCCGAACATCGACGCTACGATGCTGGATGGGAACACCTGTGTCTGGTTCGTATAGAGCATGACCTCGTCGTTATAATACTGTCTCGCGAAGCCGATCTTGTTCTCGGTCGATGAAAGCTCCTCCTGCAACCCGAGGAAATTCTGGTTTGCCTTCAGATCGGGATATGCTTCGACAAGCGCGAACAGCTTGCCCATCGCCGCCGTAAGCATTTGCTCAATGGGTATCTGGGCATTCGGGCCATTCGCGGCCATTGCCTGGTTTCGCAGTCTTGTAACATTCTCAAGCACTTCCCGTTCGTGCTTGGCATATCCCTTGACCGTCTCGATAAGGTTGGGTATCAGATCGTGACGGCGTTTGAGTTGAACATCGATCTGCGCCCAGGCGTTCTTGGCCTGGTTACGGAGCATCACGAGCTTGTTGTATATCACTATGATTCCAACGATTAATACAAATGCAATTACGAGCACGATATACAGTCCGGCCATTCTTATTCTCCTCCCTCTTTTTCCAATTCATATTTGAACATGTCGGCGAAAAATTTCGCGACGGCATCGGCTTCCTCATCGGCACTTTCGGTGAAGCAACCTATCGTCTCGCGCATCTCGCCTTTATCGAAGTACAATCCATGTCCACGGGGACATCCGTCGAGTTGAAGCGGCGGCTCATCGCGTACGAGAATCCGCTTCAACCGGGCTTTGCATCGCGGGCAGCGTCCCTTTCCCGGCCCGACGGGTGCTATTTTGTACAACGCCTCGGTCATTCCGCCCGGCTTGACCTTAGCGCGTATCGCCATCATTTCCAGTTCGCCGCGATCGAGCCATGTTCCACCGCAGGATACACAATGGTCAATCTCAATCCCGTGCAGTTCGAATGCAACTAACGGTGCTCCACATTCAGGACACATTCATTGAACCTCGCTATAAAACAAATTAATATCCTTAATTCAGTTTAGCATTTTAGGGATTTCAGGGGAAGTAGATAGAGGCGCCAGCCGTGATTCGATTGTTTAATAGGACTCCGGGTGCCGCCTACAAGCACAAATGACAGTGAAACGTTCATGTGTGGTTTATGTGCTTGTAGGTGAAATCTTTCTATACTTATGGGACTGACTGGATTATCACCCACAAGCTTCGAAGACTCGCTTGTGGGCGGCACCCGGGGTTTTCAGGGGAAGCATGCACAGTCGGCGATTCCTTCCTGAATCCTTTTACATTGACCGAATAAGCTGTTACATTCTTGACTGCAGATGTTTGCGGAAGTTGCATCACGCTTCAGGAGGCGGACATGCGTTTGAATATATTCATCATCCTTCTTATTTCAATACTACTTCTTCCAACAGGTGCCCGGGCGGGCGGGGGAGATGGACGTGCCGGGTTCGAGTCGTACACGTTCGAGCGAGAGATACATCTTGCCCCGGGTGAATTCTACGCCGTGACATATGATGATGCCCTTAAGGAATTCGTCGAGACCGAACCGGACAGGAAATATGGCTGTCTTCCCGACAGGGCATTGAGGCAGATTCTACGGGCGCCGTTGTGGCTAAGGGAAGATTTCGCCGACCGGCTCGTCGATCTCTATTATGACGAGATCAAAGTTGGTGAAGATGCCCGGCCTGTTTTTGCTGATATCAACGGTGACGGTCTGCTGGACCTTGTTGTAGGCAATTCAGGAAGTGAACCCCAGTACTACGTCGCGCCATATTTTGGAAGAGAGACAGCAAATTGCGGTGGTATCATTGCGTCAACTGAGTCTCCATCTACACTGCAAGGGTTCGAAGCTACCGGTAAAGAAGATGGCTCCCTTGATGTTACAGTTGAAGGCGAAGTTGATCCCCAACTTATAGAGAACCTGCGTCGTATTAAAGTAGCGGGAAATGCATATCCGATTTTTGAAGACGTAACCACTGATGGCCTCCCCGACCTCCTGATAGGATCATCAGACGGAACAATCAGCGTTTATGAAAATTACGGGACACACGATAAATGGTGGTTCGTTTCAAACAGACCTGAGACTGACAGGAAATTCGATGACGATATCGGCTACCTTTCATCCCCACGCATACACGATGTCAATGGAGATAACATAGAGGATATTATCACCGGCGGGAAGGATATCGGGGGACTCAAGATCTATTACGGGCCCGATTTCACCGAAACGGGCGGCTTCACATACGATCCCGACGAAGAGCGGTTACTGAAAGGCTCCATTGTTCCCGCTCCCTGTGATTTCAACCGTGACGGTATCTGCGATTTTGCGATAGGACTCGATGACGGGAGCATCTATATATTCATCGTTGATGAGAACGGCGTCGCCATCATCGACAAGAGCTTGTCGAGGGGACTCCAAGTGCCGGGTTATGCCGCCCCGTGTACGGCCGATTTCAACAATGATGATATGTGTGACATGGTTGTCGGTGCCGGTGACGGGAAGATATATTTCTTCAAAGGTACGGAGACCGGATTTGAAATAGTCGATGATTATTTCGGCGAACTTGAAGTCGGCGAATACCCGTCTCCCGCCGCGTATGATTACAACAACGATGGAAACCCCGACCTTGTTGTCGGTAATAAGTCCGGAGAAATACATGTCTTCCTTGCACCTGACTGGGAGGAAGTTGAAGGCGGTCTTGGCATTTCGAATTCCGGTGGTTATTCATCCCCTGCATTCGGCGACCTCACCGGCGACGGCGTCCCGGAAATGCTCATAGGTTCACTCGATGGAACATTCCGTTACTGCGAAGGGCGGGGGAATAAGTGGGCGGAGAAATATTCGTGGATATTCCATCCGACCTACGGTATCAGTGAGATAGAGGATTTCTTCACGCGTACTCATCCCGATGCCACGCTCTTCCGTGGCGCGATAGACGATGATGCGATCAATGCGTTTCTCGATGAACTTGAAAACTGTCCGGATGAATTCATCGATGAAGTTGCATTCGTAATCGGTAACACTCAGACAGAAATCCTGCGAGTGATGAGCCGGTTGGATAACGCCGACCTGGTGGTCGAAAACGCGCGTGCCATCTACGATTTTGCATCGAAGGTTAAATATGCGAACGTCATTGAGAAGGATGATTATACGACAATTGAATATTTCAACGAAGACGGCATCCTGCGCGAAATGCCGCGTGACATCTACTACTGGTGGGTGGTGCACCCGGTTGTCGAATATGAAATCCCTTCGCGGATAGATGCATCCTACTGGCGGCACGATGCCGAATATTACGGCACACCCGGCGAGGAATGGACGCGCAAGGAAATCACCGTTGAGAATTACGAGCATACACAGAGCGCATATTTCTGGCGAACATTTCTGCCGGTCGACCGGCGTTATGGAAAGAGCCTGCTTGATGTCGTCGAAAATGCCGGGAACATAGAGGAAGCGGCATACCTTATTGCCGACTGGATCACGTTCTCAGGCTCCAAACCCGGACGTTGGAATGAATACGGCCTGCAGAGCAGTGACCTCCAGCCGCTTGTCATCTACGAAAAGAACTACGGTTCCTGCGGCGAACAGGCGATGTTAGGCGTGGCGTTTTCACGTACCGCTCTCATCCCGAATGCCCCGGTCGGATGCCACGGCGAGGATCACGCATGGAATGAATGGTGGATGGACGGCAAATGGTACAAGTGGGATGTCGGCAGCGCAATGACGGATATGGGACATCCATGGTACGAGGGCAGGGGGCACACCGGCACCCCGAGGCTGACTATCACGCGTCGAAGGGGCGATGGGGTCGTGGAGAACACAACAACACTGCCCGTCAATCCGCCCGGCTCGAATTTCATACCGGGCAACGCACCGGGTTACAGCGAGGTCGGGAAGGCGCATATACGCGTCGTCGATGAAGAGAACGAACCCATCGAAGGCGCGTTCATTATCGTTCGAAGCAAGTGGAACAACTACTACCGTACATCCATATGGGACTACACCGACCCCGAGGGCTATTGCTACTTCGAACTCGGCGATCCGATCACCGGTTCATGCGTTGTGGATATCATCACCCCGCTTGGCGTGACAGGCACCGAATATTTCGTCGTACGTGAGAACGAGGAGTTTGAATATACATATACACTGCCCGGTCGATTCAACGTGCGAAAGCCGGAATACTCGCCGCGAACATCGTCGGGCAGTGGAAGTGAGACTATCGAAGTCTCCATGTCCGTAATTGAAGAGGAACAAAGACCGGCCAACTATTCCGGCAGCAGGAAGGATGAATCAAAGGAAAAGGGTCTCTTCAAGGAGACGGGATACTACGGCACCCGCTGGTTCTCCAACCCCAACGATTCACACTGCGGTGTTTACTCGGCGAAGTTATCCGCGCAGGAATACGACCAATTTCGGGAAACGTACGAATTACCGAGGGCGGAATGGACTAAGGAAGATTACATCGAACCATTCTCTCCTGATTCCGGAGATGTTTTCGTTTTCTACAATCCAAACCGCTATACGCATGTCAGATTCAACGCAACTTTATCCGTGGAAGTACCCGGTGAAAAACCGGACATTGAAATTACATCCGCTCCCGTATCAACCACAACGGGTGAGAAGGTCATTTTTACTGGTAATGCTTCGGATAATCTGCATGTCAATACACTCAAGGTTTCGTTCAATGGTGGTATGGATTATAAAGATATTTCCAACTCATACAATTCTGAAATGCAGGACTTCTCATATACATGGGATACAGGCGACGGAGGTCCGGCGACGCCCGGAGTATATGAGATTGTTTTCCGTGTGGAGGATGATTCCGGGAATTATGCCGAAACCGGGAGCATTGACTTCACGCTCCTGCCGGCAACACGTTTCACCGACCAGGTGATATATCAGGATAACGCGGAATCGCCGCTGCCGAAATCATCCTGGATGCTCGGCCCGTTCACGGTGAACGAGAATGAACGCTTCCTCGGCATCGAGGGCAGTAGCAGCGAGCCGGAATTCGATATGGATCTGTTCCTTTACTACGACAAGAACGGTAACCGCACGCTCGACGGTGCAGGTGAGCAAATCGCCAAATCGACATCCGCAACGGCGATGGAAACGGTGCTTCATAACAACCCCCAGCCCGGCGTCTATTGGGTTTTCTGCCAGGGATGGCAGGTCAAGGAACGTACTGATATCGATCCATGGGAAGGCATTCGCGACTTCCCGCCGGGCAAACTCATGTTGCTTGAAACCGTGGATGTTAACAGGTTGACAACATATGCATTGCTCGACGTTGCACTCTCTTTCGAATACACCCCTGCGTTTATTGTTGATGTCAGACCATCACGCAAACTGCTCATTACAGAACCTGAAATCACGGGGAGCTTTCTGGCAGGCTTCGATGTCGATCCGGAATCGTTCACCGTCATCTTTGATGGCGAAGATATTTCGAAAAAAGCCACGATCAACCCGGAGGGTTTTGCATTGTCACTTGACGGATCAGATATTGAAGTCGGTGATGAATATTCATTGCGGATTGAAGCTGATACGATGAATGGACTTCACGACAGTATCGATATCACACTCATCGCGGTAAAACCCGAGAAGGTACAGGTAAGCCATTCAATTGATGCGGAGAATGAAATGATGTCGGTTGAAGTCAATATCATCAACGAAGGAGACAATCTGGATTCAGCGCGAGCAAGGATTGATGATGAGAAGTGGGTCAAGTTGAATATTACAGACGGCGGTATGACTGCTGCATCCGGGATTTCGCTGAAGAAGACTGAGAAAGGCGAACATACGCTCACGGTTGAATACCAGGTTGATGGTGAACCCGAATCGAAGGAGATCAGTTTCAAATACGGCGGTAAGAAACAGACATCCCTCATAAAACTGATGCCCGGTGACGGAGCCAAAGTCTTTGATCATCAATCGGTCCTGGTTGTCTATTATTCACTCGATATCAAGAATGATGTCGCCGGAATTTCGCTGCTACTCGATGGCGAGGATATCACCGGCTCATCCACAGTTTACAGCGACGGCGCAATCTACTTGCCGGATGAAATATATTCAAAGGGTGAACATATTTTTAAGGTTACGGTTACATTATCTGACAAGAGTGTCATTGAGAGCCAGAGCACATTTACAATCATGTCGATGGATGATGAGGACGAGCCTGCTCTCGTAGACTGATTCTTTGTGGCTCCCCTTTGTCTTCAGAGGCTGTCTCAAAAACCTTGGATTCTGTTCCTACAGTCCCACACGATAAATGAAAGTTTCGTAGGAGTGAACCTTGTGTGTTCGGTTTCAGGACATAGTATACG
>CBDVBS010000032.1:0-15194 GCA_965372275.1 uncultured bacterium
CCGGATAAGAGCACCGCTGTCCTCGAAGACTCGGATAGCGGTGGCACACGGACGGTGTAGCGGTGGCACACGGGGAATATTGTGTGTTATGACTTCCTCGTTTTATCCGGTGTGGCACGGTCTGTGAGTCTTCGAACTGACCGTGGTCTTAGTGCGTAACCCATGAATAATCCACGGTCAGTCCTCCCAAGGCGTCGGACAGACCGTGCCATCAAGAACGAATAATTTATGAAACGTTGGGGTGAAGTGTGTGGCACCCGCAAATGATAATTATTCGATGGATGAAAGCAAATCGCCGATGTTACCCGCGTCGGTCAATTCGAGGAAAATATCTTCGAGGGATGCTTCCCCTTCACCCTTGTAACCACTTGCAGCCTTGTCCCTGAGCTTTACCAGGTCCCCTTCGGCAACGAGTACTCCCTGGTGGATGATGCCGATGACGTCGCACATCTTCTCGGCCACTTCCATAATATGCGTGCTCATCATGACAGCTAAGCCGTCCTTCGCGAGCTTCCGAAGCAGGTCCTTCACGAGCCGGGCGCTCTTCGGATCGAGACCGTTGGTCGGTTCGTCCAGCAGTAGCACATCCGGTCGATGCATGAGTATCGACGCCAACAAAAGCTTCTGCTTCTGCCCGCCGGAGAGGGAGCCGGAAAGGGAATTGACCTTGTCGGTGAGTTCAAATAATTCCAGCAATTCATCGGCGCGTCCGGATTCCGCGCGAAAATCACCGCCGTAAAGTTCGCAGGAGAAGCGCAGAAATTCGCGGACGGTCAGCTTTTCGTAGACAAAGACATCCTGGGGCATGTACCCGATGAGACGCTTTGCCGCTGACGGGTTCACCGCCATATCGATGTCGCGTACGAGCACATCACCACTCGTGGGCTGGAGTATCCCGGCCATCATTTTTATCGCGGTTGTCTTACCCGCGCCGTTCGGACCGAGGAAACCGTAGATGACGCCGCCCTCAAGGGCGAGGTCGAGATCAACCACGGCCTGCACTTTGTGGTAACGTTTGTTGAGTTTCCTGCAAGTAAGGTACGTCACGGCAAAATGATAACGCAGGATTTGATATATTTATACCGGTTTCAGGATGTAAGCCTGTTTTCCAGCAACCTGGCAGGGACTGTCCCTGTATCCGGCACTTTTCAACTGAGGGATCATGGAGGCTTCGAGAAAAACATCTAAGGATAAATCGCGCGAAGAGATCGCCCGTCGCCGCATGTGGGCCAATAACGCATTGGCATTGGTCATCCTGCTCGCCTTGGTGATCGGACTTTCGAGATGGTGGGCGGGATCGCGACGTATTGATGCGGACACCGTAGGCGGTTTCGAAATTACCGTAACCGGCGCGGTGGAGAATCCCGGGACATACAGGATAGCTGAGGGGGATACGATTCACGAGCTTGTAGTTCTCGCCGGTGGATTTCACGAGGGTGCCGATCGCGATGCGGTGACGCTTGTCGAGAGATTGAATGTATCTGCGAGACCGG
This sequence comes from uncultured bacterium, assembly GCA_965372275.1. GTDB lineage: Bacteria > JAJVIF01 > JAJVIF01 > JAPKYR01 > CAZSPL01 > CBDVBS01. The sequence goes on from CBDVBS010000032.1 coordinate 1,494, forward strand.
CCATCGATATTCCATTCCGCCCCGGTTATTCACCGACGAAAACGCCGAAGCCCGGGGAGTACGATTATCCCATCAACATAAACACGGCGGATGAATTAGAATTGCAGGCTCTCAAGGGTATCGGTCCGGCATTGGCGAAACGTATTGTTGAATATCGCGAAGAGCACGGGCCATTTGGGATACCGGCTGAAATTATGAACGTCTATGGCATCGGCCTCGAAAAGTATAAAGAAATCCACGGTCTGATTACCGTGGGTGAAGATGATGGGTATGGGGATTAAGATTCATCCTGTGAAGCAACCCTATTTTGCAGCAAACCGAGTACCGCAGGTCTCTGAACTGCGAAGTGTAGGTCGGAGACCTACACTACCCGTTCATTCAGGTGTTGGTCTCCGGGATCGGTCTAAGAAAACCAAACCGGGCCTGAATGCAAATCCTGAACAAATTTAATTTCGGTGTCTCGGGAATTTATTCCCGAAACTGTTCCGGATACTGTTCAAAGGGTTTCGGGAATAAATTCCCGAAACACCATTTTCATTATGTTAGAGATTCTAAGTTAGTTGGATGGCTCCCGGATAAATCCCCCGGTTTTATCGATATAACCAACGACGTAATGGGGACCGTAATCCGTATAGACATGAACTCTCGCGAGCCCGTTTGAGAAATCATAAGCTCTTACGAAGACAGGTTCAATTACAATCTCACCTTGCTTATTGATAAACCCGAACTTGCCTGTAGGCCAATCACCGACCATGAATATGGCCAAACCTTCGCTGAACGACGAGGCGGAGTCAAAAACAGGTTCGATAACAAACTCGCCATCTTTGTTGATGAAGCCGTATTTACCATCTGCCCAAACCCCAACCATGACAGATGCCAGTCCCTCGGAGAATTCATGCGCTGAACCATATTGTGGTTCGATTACACATTCACCCGTAATGTTTATAAACCCGACTTTGGCTGTTGGCCATTCGCCCGTACAGATTGTAGCCATGCCTTCGCTGAAACAACCTGATGCACCAAGTTCAGGTTCCAGGACAATTTCACCGGAATGATTGATGTAAACCTTCTTCCCGTCGATGTTCACGCTGGCGAGCCCTTCTGAGAAATCCCGGGCGTATTGGAACAGAATATCGAAGACAATTTCCCCGGTCGTGTCGATGTAGTGGAATTCCATCAAATCATAATCCCCAACCACGGCGAATCCCTCGCTGAAAGGCTGCGCCACTTCGTACTGCGGTTCGACCACAAATTCACCCTTCATGTTGATGAAACCGGTTTTGCCGTCTACCTTAACTGTCGCAAAGCCTTCTGAAAAATAACCAAGTTGATGATTGAAATCGAAACGCAGTACCACTTCCCCCTCCGTATTGATATAGCATTCATCCGCGAACGGTGCACCTCTCCCAACTGCGACAATGGCAAGGCCCTCGCGGAAGTCGGTCGCGCTGTGAAATTGCGGTTCAATCGCAATCTCGCCGTTACGATCAATATAGCCCCATAAGCGGCCCTTCAGAAATGGAAAAAGAGGTTCCCGGTTCTGTTGAATTGCGGAAGTGGTTTCAGGCTCCTCTGCGGATTTAGTCGAAGAATATGAGTGTCCCGCGAAGTAGAGTATCACTGTGGCTGATAAAACCAGAACAACTGCAATAGTCCTCATTGCAAAGAATCCCTCCCGGTGCTTACTGTTTGAGGCTAACGGCTGAATATACCATAACCAAAAATATCGTAAATGCCAATGAAATCGCATCAGTTTTAATTTCGGTGTCTCGGGAATTTATTCCCGAAACACCATAACAGCATAACAGCATAAATCGCATCAGATTATATTTAGTTCAATTAAATATGATGGGGATATCCCGGAGATTTAAAAAGAATCACCCCGCCCTCATAAATGAGGCTTGGGCGGGGTGTACCGCCCATGTCGGGTGGTCAACCCACATGAGCTCTCTCCAGGCAAGGAAACCTACATGAAAATAGATACCACAATATATGGGTCGTATCAAGGTTTTGTGATAAGAGGATATAAGGATTTTAGTATTTTTTTCACGTCAGAAGAGCCAGATGTTTGTGAAAAAAGTAACAGAAAAACCGGGACAGTCCCGGTTTTTTATTTGACAGGCGGATTGAGTCGTCCTAATATCTGTATCCCCCCACCTGCGGGAATCCACTACAAGGAGCAGGATAATGTCTGTAGACTATGGTGACACAAAATTCCTTGCCAAGCGAATGTATCGACTTGGCGGCGAAGCCGCGTTTGAACTTCTGAACACGGCGCGATTGCTCGAAAAGGAAGGCCGTACGCTGGTGCACCTTCAGATAGGTGAACCCGATTTCGATACGCCGCGCAAAATTATCGACAAGGCGAAATGGGCCCTCGATAACCACGATACGCACTACACCCCGTCGCCGGGAAAGATCGATATGCGCGAAGCGGTTGCCGAGTTTTACCGGAAGCATCGCGGGTATGACATCACATATGAAAATATCTGCATCACGCCCGGCCTTAAACCGGCGATCTTCCTGTCGCTTCTTGCCGTAGTCGAGGAAGGAGATGAAGTCATATACCCCGACCCGGGATATCCGACATATGCGTCGGTCGTAAATTTCTTAGGGGCGAAACCGGTTCCGATGCATCTCAAGGAAGAGAAGGGATTCCGTTTTGATGTCGATGAATTGAAGGCGCTTGTCACCGACAAGACGCGCGGCATCATACTCAACAGCCCCGAGAATCCCACCGGCGGCGTGTTGACGAAAGAGGATAACGAAGCGATCGCCGATCTCGCCAAGAAGAACGACCTGTGGGTATTCACCGATGAGATATATTGCCAGCTCGTTTATGACGGGTTGAAGTATTCATCGATACGCGACATCCCCGGCATGGAAGACCGGGTTCTGTTAGCGGACGGACATTCGAAGATATTCGCGATGACCGGTTGGCGATTGGGATATGTCGTCGCGCCGAAGCATCTCGCGCTGGCACTCGGCATGCTGATGACCAACTCCGCCTCGTGTGCCGGAAGCTTCATCCAGACAGCGGGCATCACGGCCCTGCTCGAGGATCATCCTGAAATCCCGCTTATGAAAGAGGAATTCGAGGCAAGGCGCAACCTGATAGTCGATATGTTGAACGATATACCCGGCGTCAAATGCCACAAACCGTCAGGGGCATTCTATGTCTTTCCGAATATTACATCCTTCGGCAAGTCCGGCCAGGAGATCCAGGACTGGCTGTTGTTCGGCGCTTATGACGCGGGACTTACCGATCAGCCGATCAACGGAGTCGCATTGCTTGCGGGGGAAGCGTTCGGGCCTAACGGCGCGGGATATCTCAGGCTCAGCTATGCCAACAGCCGTGAGAATATCGAGAAGGCCATCAGCTTTATGAAAGAAGCGTTTAAGCGGATTTAGCATTTACATGCCGTGCGGGCTATACATACGTTCATTAGAATTGCGTTGACCGGCTCAATGCGATTGCGATTGATGCTCCTTGAATGCCCTGCGATTAAAGGGTTAGCCGAAGTTAATCATATTAAATCGTATTGTTATTCATTAAATCTTATGGTATATAACTAAGTGGCGGGTAAATCCTGCCTCCTCCAGGCTTTAATATGGATGGAGCGCCCCTTTTGGGTTAAAATGGCTCATGAACCTTTGGGAGCCGCCGGGGTCAGGTTCAGAAGTAAGGCATCGGTTGAGGTGTTTACATTGGATTTGCAAAAAGCGGAAGGGATTGGAGGACATTAAAAGTGGCGGACGTTTCGTATTCCCTCGCGGGAGCATTGAGGATGGCGTCGATAGACAGCGACAAAAAGGTTGATAAGCGCCTTCGTAAAGAGCTTGAGTTCTTTAAGAAGAACCTCGAAAGATTCCTTGAGAATCACGAAGACATGTATGTGCTTATTAAGGGCAACAAGGACTGGGGCTTTTTCAAGTCAAGAATGAAAGCCATCGAAGATGGCTATAGCAGATTCGGCAATAAACCCTTCTTAGTGCAAAAAGTAGCCGCGGAAGAAAAACCTATCACCTTAACTTCAATCAGGTTTAAAAAAAAGTAAGCAATGATCAGGAAAACCCCCGCGCCGGATCTGGAAGAAAAAGGCCCTGTTATTGAAGTGCTGCTTCAGCCTATCCCCGAACTGGTAAAAGCCCTGAAACAATCAAGAATTAAGGCTCTGAAGGAAATCCGGGTCAATGCGCTGATCGATACCGGTGCCCAGGGTTCCGCGATCCCGGAGGATATAGCCTCTGAATTGGGTTTAAATATTGTAGGGTTCACCCCCGTAGAAACCGTATTGGGCTTTACCGTGAGGCTTCCATTGTATGCAGTCAGGCTTTCGATACACAATCACGAAGTTGATGAAAAATGGGTTTTAATCGGAGTACCGGCGTTGTACGGCGATCACGGTTGTCTGTTAGGCAGGGATTTTCTTAAATTCTGCAAATTCAACTATGATGGTCCGGATCGTTCTTTCTCTCTTGATTGCCGGTTCGAATGTGACGCTGACAAGGCTTAGGATAGCCACCGGGTAACATGTATCACCGATGGGGTCTCTTCACTGTCAGATCGTGTAAGGTTTCGGTAAAACCAGTCACCCATAAACGGGATTTTCAATCTCCGCTATTGATATCGTGAGAATATGAGGTACATGTATATTCATGTGCTGAAGTTCAGCGAGTTTTAATCGGGAGAGACGAATAAAGTTCAGCTTTTAAATGGATAGTATTTAGAGGTCACGGAGTATTATGAAACTGTCGATCAATCATGTCGATAATGTCTGCTATATAACCCTCGTCGGGGAGATCGATTCCCTGTCCGCCGGGTTGATCAAGGACAAGATCCAGAACCAGATCGAGTCAAAGGTTTTCAATATCGTCATCGACCTTACCCAGGTAAAATTCATGGATTCGGCGGGGCTCGGGGTGCTGGTAAGCGGACTGAAGCTGTGCTCAAAGAACGGCGGGGATTTAGTGCTCGTCGGGCTTACCGAGAATGTGAGGGAGTTGTTCCATATCACGAGACTTGATACCGTATTCAAGATGTTCCCGAACAGGCATACGGCATCGGAATCATTCGGCGCACCGGGAAAATAGGGACAGTCACCTATTTTATCCTCTATGTACTTTTCCTTAGTCAAATATATTTTCTTAAAATAGGTGACTGTCCCCTTACACCCTGAAGCCGAAAATACTGATCTGGTAGTTGGGCGGTTGATCGCTATTGGAGAGATTATTTAGTTCCTCTCTCAGTTCTTTCCTGTGTTTCAGCACTAACTCACGGACATCCTCAAGGTCCTCTTCGCGGAAACGGAAGTCGTTCCGCGAACCGAAGGTAATTGTCTGCTCGTAGCGAGCGACGGTTTTCTTGAAATCGTCCAGCAGTGCATGGAACAGGCCGAACAGGAATTGCTGGCGATGCTTGCTCGGTATATCCGTAAGCCCGGCGATGCATTCAGGCTCTTTAAGGCGGAAATAGTCTTCCTTTATAAAACCCTTCCCCTGCTTTGTCTCAACATGCTCAATGATATCCGCTTTAACCAGCACCCTGAAATGATGGTAGAGGTTGTTCGCCCTGATGTCGATCATCTCGGCAACCTGCTTCGGCGTACGCGGGACCTTCAGGCAGGAGGCAATGCGTATGCGTATCGGGTCGAACAATGCTTTAAGCTGCTCTTCGTTCGGGGTTTTGTCTTGAAGTTTGTCTTCCATTGTATTTAGTGCTCCGTCGATCATTTCAAATCGCATTCGGCGATAACCTGTTCGATTACGGATTATAGTCTGAAGCCGAAGAAGTTGACCTGGTAATCGCACTCGCCATCGGGGTTGTTGTGCTTCTTCAAGTCGGCCATTAATTTAGTAGTGCGCTCAGAGAGTATGGCCCTCGCTTCTTCAAGTTTATCCTCGGGCAGGCTGAAATCATCCCTCGAACCGACGCCGGCCACGGAGTCGAATTTATCAAGAGCCTCGGACAGGTCTTCCATTGCCGCCTTGATGAGATTCTGGAAGAACCTGAGGCGTCCGGCGAGGGGGACCATCTCAGGTGTGATGATAAATTCGGGATTTATCAACCTGTAGAAGTTCTCCTTGATAAACCCTTTGCCCTCGATGGTCTCAACATGCTCGATGATCCCGGCGTTTTCCAGTACGCGGAAGTGGTAGTAGAGGTTGTTCGGTCGGATGTTGATAATGTCCGCCACCTGCTTGGGAGTGCGCGGCGATTTCAGGAGGTGGGCAATCCTGATACGTATGGGATCGTAGAGAGCTTTGAGCTGCTCCTCGGTGAGATTCATTTTGCTGATGTCGCTATTCATGAAAGAATTCCGTCCCTGTTCCCGGTCTGGATAATGGATGGATAATACGTTTAATGTATAGAAATGTCAAGGAACCCGCCCGGTCACGTTAATAATTGGCGCAAGTATACACGTGAAACCTATATATATCTGAGATTCCTGATTAAAGATATGTCGTAATGAGCTTGGGTATTATAAGCCACGGAACGGGTTTTTTAAAGTATATTTAATGAATATCCATTCCTGTTAGCATTCAAGAAATTTTAATAGGGCCTGTCCCGAATGGCGCTTTTCTAAGGCTTTGCCTGGCCTGTTTAACACGTCAACCTTGTTTAAACACCCCTGATATAAAACACAGACCTGGTAGCCCCGGGTTGGCCGCATCCTTTCTATATCTGATGAATTGCGGCCTACCCGGGGTAGAAGCCAATCTATTTCATGGATAAGGATTGCTTCAACCCCGGGCTACCAAGTGCTGCCGTTATGTTTGAATAAAGGTATCAACCCCTTAATAAAGTGCCATTCGGGGCTGACCCTGCATTTCATGTTGCGTGATCCGCGATAAATATGTAGCCTTGGCAGACCTATCATAGAATCAGGCGGAAGAAAGGAAGAGATATGAAGAGTTATCGTAAAGAACTATGGTTCAACATCCCTGAGCGTGTCGGGCTGGTGAATATCACGCCGAATGTTGAGGAATGCCTCACCGAGAGCGGTGTCAAGGAAGGGATGGTGCTGGTTAACGCGATGCATATCACCGCGTCGGTATTCATCAACGATGATGAATCCGGCCTGCATAACGACTACAAGATCTGGCTCGAGAAGCTGGCGCCGCATGAACCGATCGGGCAGTACCGTCACAACAATACCGGCGAGGACAATGCCGATGCTCACCTCAAGAGGCAGGTCATGGGGCGTGAAGTGGTCGTGGCTATCACCGATGGTCGGCTCGATTTCGGACCGTGGGAGCAGATATTCTACGGGGAATTCGACGGGCGGCGGCGCAAGCGAGTGCTGGTGAAGATAATCGGCGAATAGCAAATCCCGGCTTGTGAATAATGGCGCCTTGGTCTAAAATTAGCCGTTCGCCGGCCGATTAGAATTGATTGAATGGAGAAGTATTTATGTCCGAACCTGCGATGAACTTCGAGCCCTTTAAAATCAAGATGGTTGAACCTATCCGTGTCACCACGCGAGCCCAGAGGAAGAGTCTTCTCAAGAAAGCCCACTTCAATATTTTTTTTGTAAAAGCGGCTGACATAATGGTTGACCTTCTCACCGACTCGGGAACCGGTGCAATGACCGACCGTCAGTGGGGAGCGTTGATGATAGGGGACGAGTCGTATGCCGGAAGCCGCTCTTTCTACCGGCTGAAGGATACAGTGAACAGGTTGTTCGGGTTCCCTTATGTCCTGCCCACACACCAGGGACGCGGCGGCGAACATATTTTCATGAAGGTTCTCGCCAAGCCCGGAGATCTGATTCCCGGCAATCACCATTTCGATACAACAGGCGCGCATATCGATCTTCGCGGCGCCGAGGGAATAAACCTGGTCGTGGAGGAAGCCTGGGACCTCGATGACCTGAGCCCGTTTAAAGGCAACATCGATCTGGACAAACTCGAAAAAGTCCTCAAGAAAGAGAAGAAGCGAATACCGTTCGTACTTATGACACTGACATGCAATTCCGTGGGCGGTCAGCCGGTTTCGATGGATAACCTGAAGGCCGCGAGAGAATTATGTGATAAATATAAGAAATCGCTATACATCGATGGCGCCCGCTTCGCCGAGAATGCATATTTCATCAAGACCCGCGACAAGAAGTACGCCGACTGGCCGGTAGAGAAGATCGTGAAGAAACAGATGTCCTACTTCGATGGCGGGACATTTTCACTGAAGAAGGACGGCACTGTCAATATCGGCGGTATGCTGACATTCCGCAATGAGCAGCATTACCAGCATGCATGCGCTTTAGCGACCCTCTTCGAGGGATTCCCGACATACGGCGGTTTAGCCGGACGTGATATGGAAGCCCTCGCCCAGGGGCTTGAGGACGTGCTCAGCGAGGATTACTTAGCCTATCGAACCGGGCAGGTGCGGCGTTTCGGCGAGATGATGGAGGAGCGCGGCATCCCGGTGCTCAAGCCGATCGGCGGGCATGCCGTATATGCCAACGTCGGCCCGATCCTCCCGCACATTCGTCCCGACAACCTGCCGGGCGTGGCGTTTGCGAATGAGCTTTATATCGAGGGCGGCGTGCGTGCCGTTGAGATAGGCACATGCATGGCCGGACGCGACCCGAAGACCGGCAAGAACCGCCCTTGCCGACTTGAGCTGGTGCGTTATGCCGTACCGCGCCGCGTATATACACTCTCTCATCTCGAATGGGCGGCCGAATGTTCAGCGGCGGTTATGAAACGCGCGAAGAAGATAAGAGGGTTGAACTTCACTTACGAACCACCCGCACTGAGACACTTCATGTCAAGATATGAGATGGTGCCGTAACTCCGATTCCTGCATTCTGCAACAAGTTGCGTCCTTATGAGTCATCTATACGGTATGGGGGAGCCGTTATTACTGACGCGAGGTCATTTTCAGCATGTATTATCACCATTACGATGATTGCGGGTTCATTTTTGTGCTGATCATCCTGTCCGTTGTATTCAGGGGACGTCTCTGGGGCGGATACCGCGGATACGGTTGGTGGCCGTTCTGGTTTTTGCACGATGATCCTCATTATGATTCCCCGATGTATGGTACAGGCTGGTTCCGGAAAAAGAAACACAGAGAGACACACCTTCCCCTGCCGCCGGTTGGGAAGGTGAAGGCGAATCCGGATTTCAAGGATGAGAAATTGGAGATGATCATCGAGGAGGGAAGGCTGAGGGATGCACGTGAATACCTGCAGGGGATGCTCAAGGTGGCCAACGAGATGGATGACAAGCAGTGCGCGGCCAATTATGGGAAGTATGAGAACATGATCACTTTGGCGGCGTTGCGTGTTGACCGTAAAAAATCGCGGGGTACTCAACAGGTCGGGCGTGGTAAGAGTTTATGGGTTCCCGCAGGTTTTGATGTGGATGCGCGAGAGAAGCAGGAAATAATAGAGCACGAACGTGCAAAACGTGAGCGTGAAATTGAACAACGTGTCGCCGATGAACGTACCGCCCATAAAAAGCACCTGCTCGACCAGGCCGAAAAAAGGAAAACCGCCCGGGAAGAGATCTCGCGTAAACGTGCAATGCATGAAAGCGCTGCGGCTGCACAGGCCGAACGCGAAATAGCTGCCGTAGAAAAAGCAGCGCGTGAATTAGCCGCACAAGAGCAACTGAAACGCGAACGAGCGAAAGAACAGATTGAAGATAAGGATGACAAACACGAGGATAACGTCGAAATGCAGTTCTTTGAATGATTGAATAGGGAAGCGAAATGGGGACCGGCATCGGGGACTGTCCCAAGTCTTCGCGGGACTGTCCCCATTTTAACCCGGCGTGTATAATGAAAGCATCGCGGGGTAATCAAGGATGATAAGCAAAACCCGCCCGCACCAGGACCGAATATGATTGAGAATTTATTCCCGGCAAAGGATTGCCGGGCTACGGAACTGGAAATGGGGACTACCTTACTACAATGGGCAGACATATTCATCAAGTCCACTTTAGAATATCAGGTACCCCATAATTCGATTCGACCATTTACCCTTATTTGCATAGATAACCTGCGACAGCTCATTGAGTAACAACTCCGAGCTAACCTTTAATTCCATATATTGCGGATTCTTAAATCTATCCTTATATTCAATTCCCAGACTTTCCCTTATAGTCGGGTCACTGATTTTACTTAGAAATACTTCGTAAGCAGCTAAAACATTGTCAATGCTGAAACCATTATCATCATATACGTGAGCGATTCTTTCCATGGGAGTAAATTCCAATTTATCCAAAATATACTCATATCTCTTACCTTTCTTCTTAGAAACATTCATTATAAGCAACAGCAATCCAGCGTACAGAATAATCCTGCTGTGCCTTAACTTAGCATTTCTTAGGGCCCATTTCTCATTCTCATGCCAAAATGTGTATTGGTAATTGACGCAAATCGACCTGAAGTACCTAATGAGATCATTCAGAAGCACGATTGCTTCCTTCCCTGGGTCGGCTATTACGTATTCCAAATATTTTTTTAATATTTCTTCTGTTGCACCCATAAATAATTCATTATTGTAAATTGCTCGTCCCTCCATTAAGAGCAGCATTCTTTGACCAAGCAAATCGATCGTATCATCCGTACCGCCAAGGGCCGCAACCATGTTATCAAGCGAAAATGTTTTAGAAAAGATGCCTTTAGGATTTGGAAACTTTATATCCTTCTCCTCAGTTACATCTTTGATAATTTGTACTATTTCATCTCTCTGCGCATCATTTATCCCCTTCTTACTAATGATTATGAAATCAAAATCCGATTTTTTTGCAGCTTCAAGACGTCCATACGAACCAGCAACGGCAATGGAAATATCCATTTCTCCCAATTTAGAATTTAGCTTTTTATTGATTTTGGTGAGCCTTTCCGCAGAAAATCCCCAATTCTCCCTAAGCGTTTTATATCGCTCAATATCCAAGGGATGTCTTGGTTTGAGAGGATAATCAATTTTCTCCATCTTCAAATTCCTCCAAACAACGCCGCATCAATGCCACGAGCTCAGCTGTTTTATCACTATCAGCAATATCTTCAACATTAGGCCAAGGAGGGCCACCCCAGTTTTGGTCATATTCGTATCTTGGGAATATATGATAATGAAAATGGCGGATCTTGTTACCCAAGGAAGCATAATTAATCAAAGCAGGATCAAAAGCTTTTGCAATAGCCTTTGAAACAAGCAATAATTCCTTGTTGAAGCCTCGAAAATAATCTTCACTAATATCAAGAAGGCCCTCAAAGTGATAATTGGAAATAAACAAGGACCGGCCTTGAAAGCTCTGGTTCCTATGGATAAACAATGTGCCGAAATCGAACTTTTTCACAAAGGTCTCATCCCTATCTACTAAGAGTAACTTTTCGCAAAAATGACATTCCATTAGCCTTCACCACAAACTACTTATTAAACAAAGTCACATAAAACACTACGTTGAACACCTTTCATAGGTGAATACACCGCTTAAATATTGTACATTAATATCGTTGGAGTGTCCATAGCAATGGACTCACAGTAGCATAACCCAGCATTCGGATGCCGGGCAATAAATCTCATCCCTGTCCATTGGGGACGGGCCTTAAACCATGGGTGAATGGCTGGATGTCTGTGAGCGGGATGGGGGGTCTTCGCGTATGCCGAGTCGTTCGAGGGACCTGATGTATGCGGGCATCACCGATGGGTAATTCGATGACGCGAGTTCCGAGAGGAATATCTCGAATAATTCAAGGCTGCGTTTGTCAGGGCCGACATCCTTCAAACGCGGCGGCGCGACGATCGGGAATACCCACTCTCCGCCGTGGAGGCGACGTATGGTCTCCCCGAAGTAGAGGATCAGGTCGCCGATGATGTCCTTATCACGGGCAACCCTGAAGAATTCCGGGTGGGCGGCGAAGTGACGGTCGGCACGTTCGAGGCTTTCGCGGTCATATACGAGGTTGAGACCTTTCCCGCCCGCCTCGTTGATGAATTTATCGAGGATATTGTCAAGCTCGGCCCCGGTATAGGATAGGGGCAGCTCATCCGCGGAGACTTTCTCGACGGCGCTGAAGTCAATCTTTTCCTTCTTTGTCAGCACCATGAATAAATTATCCGTGAGTTCTCTTCTCAGCTCATCGACGTTTTGAAATATGTCCATCGCCGGGGTGTCATCGATCCCGACCTTGCATTCGAATTCCTCAACCATTTCGGCCCGTGCGGCCGGTGAAGGATGCGACGAGTCGAAACGTCCGATAAGCACCTCGTTACGCGCGAGTATCTGGCGCACATCGGTATCATCCATCGACTCCCGGATACGGTTTGTGTAGGTGATGATATCATCGACCCTGGTTTTTCTCTCTTTGAGCCAGTGCTTCAATTTCTCGAAGGCGAGTTCGAAGGCGAAGACATTCAATATCCCTTTCCGCTGTGATTCGATAACGGCCATCGAGCCGTATATTCGTCCCGCCGCGATGTCGGCCTGGTATTCATCCCATTTCATAATCTCCTCGCCCCAGGGGCCGATGAGAAACGCGAAGATCCAGAACAGCCAGTATATCGGGTTGATGAACCGGGATATCATGATGAATTTGTGGCTCATGAACCCGGCAAAGACGCTCGATATCTGAACCATCGCCGAACGTATGAACAGCCCCGACCATTTGCGACCGAAACGAAGGTGCGCATGTTCGTGGGCAAGTCCGGTTTTGAATTCGTGCGCGGTGAGACCGATTACGGCAGGCAGTCCGATGTAGAGTTTCGGCGGCCTGTGACGCAGGTTGAACCAACTGCTGCCAAGGTCAATTGAAAGACCTGCTTCGGGACGGAAGGCCACGTGCTTCACGGGAGATGTCCCGACTGCTGCGGCGGTCTCTTTCAGGGCCCTGAACAGTGCCTGTTGCTCTTTTTCATCCACTTCTAAACCGATGCCGTCATCGGCTCCCGCTGTTATCAGCCCGTGGAAAACGGGTTCGATGCATATACCGAGGATGATAAGCGCGATGACCTGGCGAAGTATATGAATCCCGGCACCGGATGAAGGCAGGAAGAAAATATAAATGAACGCCCCTATTGCGGCCAAGATGAGAAAGGGCCCGGCTAAGTTGACAACAATAGCGATCAGGAGGAGAAGAACTCTTTTAAGGAAAGCGTGCCTGATTTCCGGCGGACGTTTTGCGGCCAATGGATCCCGGCTGGCTGGTTCGCTGATATTTTCATTCCCATTGTTCAATGCTGTTGCCCCGCGATCATCAAATCCTCCGTGGATGAATTCACATGATTATTTAACCACAAAGTATTGATGCACGGAATGGTCTGCCGCATTTTCTCGCCAACTGATGCTTCGCTGCTTTTCGAATCATGGCAATTCGTGTCTGACACCGGGATTTCTGTATCGCTGATTAATAGCGGGTTATGGAAATGGTATCTGACACCGATTGTGGTTTACAAAGCATTTCTTCCACCGGGTTGATGCCGTACACTTCACCCTGACGTTGCATAAATTATTCGCTCTTGATGGCACGGTCTGCCCGACGCTTTGGGAGGGCTGACCGTGGATTATTCAGGGATTACGTACTAAGACCACGGTCAGCTCGAAGACTTGCAGACCGTGCCATCAGGATTCATACAATGGTTGAGTTCTGGGACCACCCCTTTACTCGAAGACTCGCAAAGGGATGCCACAAGGAGAAAGATTCTCACTTGATTTTCAAGCTGCATCAGCTTTTTCACGTTTTGTTTTATG
>CBDVBS010000033.1:0-15080 GCA_965372275.1 uncultured bacterium
TGACACGGATATACCCGGATATGACACGGGTAAGCTCGAAGACTCGCTTATCCGTAGCACCTTGATGAGATACTGAAACGCCGGTTTCCGCCGGGAGCGCTGGCTTCCAACCGGCATGATAAAATAAATTCTTCCTGCCCGGGTAGCGCGTATCTATAGGTCGCTCTGCGACCGATGATGCGCGCACATGCAAAGACACGCCCATCCTCGAAGATTCGGACTGGGCGTGACACCCGGATAAGACCCGGATAGGACCCGGGGATATGACACGGATATACCCGGATATGACACGGGTAAGCTCGAAGACTCGCTTATCCGTGGCACCTTGAACGGATTAGGGTGACCCACGAAATGGGATTCATGGGTTACATCTATAGGGGGTAGAAAAAGGCAGGCTGGAAAGCCTGCCCCACATATCAGATTCTGTTTAGAGTTTCTCTAATTGCCCTAAAACACTAATATACCCACGCCCAGTTGTAACCGGGATATTCCAGTCCGGCTGACAATGCCGCGTTGATTCGGGCTTCGACCTCGGACAGATGCGCGCGGGTCATATAATCGAGTTGATGCCCAATCAGTGCCGAATCGATAGCATCGGCAATGTGCACGATGTCCATTCGCGCTAAAGCACGTGCGTCGTCGGGTGTGCCCGGGGCGGGATCGATCACCATCTTGAGGAGAATATTCAGATGGAATCGCTGGAGGTTACGTCGGAATGAATTGATATCCCTGCTGTTGTCGATTTCTTTCCAGATTGCATCACGGACGAAGAGGAACATGTCTTCAAGATAGAATGGCTCCACGCCTTCGGGATATTTGTATCTCATATCCACAAGCCGTGTCATCACGACCGGGTCGTAAATCCATGTGAGTGTGTGGCCCTGCATCCGGAGTACATTCGCATGCACCTGGAAATCATGCGGTTGGGAGAAGATTGAGTAGTCGAATTCGGATTCCCTTTGTCCCTCCAGTTTGTTCAGCATTTCGGGGTCAAAGTCGAATGCATTCTCCGACCAGATGTGCTCGTCGAGGAATTCGAGCGCGCGGCGCTGCACGTCTCCCGGTGTTGGCACGTATGGCGGTTCGGAGTTGGGGTCGCCAATATGATAACGGTTGTGCTTGATGCTTCCGACAAAACGTTTGATCGTACGTCCCGCCATCCAATATTCAAAAAAAGCACCCATGTAACTTGCCCGCAGCCATTTATAATCAGTGCCGGGCTTGTCCCAGTACTCTTCGAGTTTATCCCACAGTTCACGCATATTCGCGAGGGAACCCTCGTAATAGAGGAACGGGTCATCGCCCATATCCCACGCTACACAATCGGGGTCCATCGAGTATGTCCCGGTATGCGCGTCCGGATCGGTGCCATAGGCATGGAATTGCCTTGCTCCATAGGATGCAATTTCGCCAAGGGCGGGAAGTTCATCCTCGGGGGTTTCTGCATCAAGTATTGAATAGCCATACTCGATCGCCCAGAAGTCGTAGGCGCCGATTGAAGGTGACCAGTAGTAGCCCTGCTTCACGCCGGGCGGAGCGATATTGGCTACGTCATAATCCATAACGGAACAACATGTACCGTGCTCCCCTGTGAAGTCCTTATCATGCAATTTATCGGTTGGTATTCCCCTCGACCCCTTGAAATTGTGCCTTAATCCCAATGTATGCCCGACTTCGTGGCATATGAGGGTGCGCAGGTACTGGTTTACGAATTCCACTTCCTTGCCGGAGCCGGGCTCGATAATTCCGGTAACCTTGAGGAAATTCATCGCACTTATATTACTCAGCAAAGATATTTCATTGAGGCGCTGTTCGATGATGGGATCAAACCTGTCACCCGAGGGGATCAGCGGTTCAGTATCGTCGATTATCCCAACCTCAGTGAGATAGTTGACGAAATTTCCGTATGGCATGTCTATCGACACGCCGATGTCGGCGTCGTATATCTGCCCGGTGAAGGGATCGACGCGGGACGGCCCGATTGCGAAACCCGCATCGATGGCGGAGTACCAGCGAATTGTGCTGTAACGAACATCGGCGGGATCCCAGTCGGCATCGTCGGGCATTTGTTTGACGACGATTGCGTCCTTGATGCCGATGGCTTCGTAGGCTACGTTCCACATGAGGATTCCTTCGGTAAGAGCTTCCCTGTATTGTTCGGGGACCGTGTTCTCAAGCCAGTAAACGATGGGTTCCTTTGGCGGTGACATCTGTTCATATGGATATTTCTTTTCAAGGTGCCACCTCTGGGCGTAACGTTTGAATCGATCGGGGTCTCTGTCATCGGTGAAATCCTTGAAGGTCGTGGTGAAGTAACCGACGCGGTTATCAGCGTATCTCGGCATATACCCGGTGTCGGGACGTTCGGAGATGTCGTAGAAAAATCCGACTCTCATGCTTCTCGCGTCGGGAAGTGTCAGACTTGCAGGTGCAATATCCGTGGTGAATGCAAGTTCCACGCCGATGTTGACGTTTCGGGGGAATGCTTTCAGCGTTGTGAATTTGGAGTTTTCATAATCGAGCTGGTATTCAAGGTCGGCTGCAAAGCCCATGAAATCATCGATGAATATCGTACCGAGATCGATGAGGATGGCTTCCGTCTCTTCATCCTCGGCTTCGATGGTGACTGAAGCGATGATGGAGTTCGAATACATCCTTTCAAGCAGCTTAGTTGTTCTCTCATCGTCAGCCCTGAACCTGGTATTGATTTCGATGAGCTGGATCATCCCGGGTTCTTTATGGAAGACGATGGGTTTTTCATACCACATCATCGCGCCCCACATGCCCTTCTCGCCGCTGCCTGAGTCCATCGTAGGGGAGACAAGATAAATGACATCAAGCTGATCGGGCATGATTTTCATCAAGACGCTGCCGTCCTCTTCGCTTCGATAGAATGTGAAGAGTCCTTCGATGACTTCACGGTCTTCTATTGCCGCTTCGAAATCGGATAATTCTTCTTCCTCTTCTTCTACGGCCTCTGCGTTTTCATCATCTACAAGTTCTTCAGCGACGGTCTGTTCATCGGCGATTTCGTCCTGGAGGTTGCCGGTGATATTCTGTGCGGCTACCCCGGTGACGGGCACGGCATTAAGGATGATGATAACAGTAATGGCCAACAGGATTTTCAGTATGGGCTTCATCGGGTCTTTCTCCCTGTAGATATAATTTTATTAGATTCTATCTCTAAAGCCGGCAAGGGTCAAAACCCCGTGCCTGTTTTAAGAACATAGCAGTGGAAATAGGATTAGGATTATTGGTACTTGAGATATCGAATCAGAATATTTGCCCGCTCTTACCGGGCTATCTCCTGCGCCACAGGTAGATGCCGAGGAGGGCTATTCCACCGGCGATGAGTGCTGATGCGGGGGAAAACAGCGCCTTGACATCACCTTCGGCATTGTCGGCCTGGAGTATCAGTGCGAACGAATCCTTCATCCGCACATTGTCGGCTTTAACGATTACGGCGGATGATTTATCCATCTTCACATCATCCGCGAGGACATTTATCGAACAGGACTGCATCATTTCGACAGTATTTGCTTCAACGTTAAGGACCTGCTTCTCTTCTATTGCCTGGTGTTCAATGTCAGTTTCCATGGTCATTAACCTCCTGATGTGGGATAGCACGATAGCAGAAAACGCCGTTTAAGTCGAGGATGTGAAGTCCTCATCCGGGGGAAAATGGGGACAGTCACCTATTTTTAGCTATAATTAATTATGGAGATGTACATAGGGGAAAAATAGGTGACTGTCCCTATTTTCCCGAAGACGGGAAGGTAGATGCTATTCCTCTTTATTCCTTCTTTGCTTTATCGAGTACGTCCGTGATGATATCGTTCAGTTTCTTGGCACCTTCGGTGCGGCTGTAATTCTCGATCACGAATTGGCGCGAATTCTCCGATTCGTTCATGAGTGATGGAGTTTTTTTCCTCATTTCATATATCCAGCTCGCGGCCCCTTCGGTATCACCTGGAGGAAACCAGGCACCGTCGTTGTTTGCACGCTCGAAAATACTGCGAGCTTCACATTCGGGGATGCTCGTAAGCAGCACCGGCAATCCGACGGCCATGTATTCGAACATCTTGACCGGCACGTTCCCGCCGGTATCGCAGTCGAGTTCGCGTCGTGGGATAAACCCGATATCTGCGGCGTTAAGGTATTCGTTCAATACAGCCGGGGGCTGGGATGGAACGTAGATGATATTGGACAGATGCTTCTTATTCGCGGCGTCTTCGAATTCCGTATGCCTGTCTCCTTCCCCGATGAGCAGGAATTTTATTCCCTCCGTCTCACGAAGCAGGAACGCTGTTTCGAGAAGGTTGTCGAGGTCGTTCATGCCGCGCCCGAAACTGCCGGAATAGACGACGAGCAGCTCATCCTTGATGCCGATGTTCCCGCGAATATCATCCCTCAACGCGTTATCAGGATAGAATATCTCACAGTTGACCCCGTTAGGGATTACATGGATTCGTTTTTCATCGATTCCCTTTCTTGCAATCGCTTCGGCATCTCCCGAAGTCGTGACAATAATCGCTTCGGCCAAATTGTAAGCCTTGCGGATGATACCGTTCAGGTAACGATGTATGAACGACCCTTCCTTTATGATCTCCAGCGCAACCGCTATTTCGGGCCAGAGGTCGCGTATGTCAAGGATGAAGGGAACCCGGTGAGCCCGGGCGGTTTTCATTGCCGGAACGAGTGCCGGCACCGGGGGTGAACTCGCGAACACCACTCTCGGTTTAGCCTTGAAGAGGAACCTGCGAGCGTATTGGGCCGATACATTGAAACTCTGGTATGTCAGCATCCTGTATGCAGCGCCTCTACCCTTCGGCGGGATGACAGGTACGCGGAGAACATCCACACCGTTCCACCATTCCCTGTTGAATTTCGTCGAGGGGTATTCCGGATATATTTCACCGGACGGGTAATTGGGCAGGGGAGCCAACAGTTTGATCTTACGCCCCTGTTTTGCGAGGCCGACGGCGAATTCGCTGAGGCGTACTGAACCCGCCCCGGTTTCGGGTGGGAAGAAGTAGCTGTAGATGAGAAGATCGCAGTTGTATGTGGGTCCGATCATATATTACGCATAACATGAAAACATATCGCGAACCGGAAGGCAAAAGGGATGATGGCAAAAGGCCGAACTTCTGATCCGGATATTGAATCTTGTGGCTGATGTGGCAAGTGTCGCGTAGGGGTCGTAGGGGGTACCCGGAGGGTCACCCTCCGGGTCATGCGGTATCTACGCCGGAGGGCGAGCCTCCGGCTCGCCCCTACGAGATGTTTATAGCTCATGATGTGACTTTAGACCTGACTATTTTCATCCAGCCATGTGAATACAGAATACACATTCCTTGTGGCACCCATGTGCGAATCTTCGAGCAAAGGGGTGGGAATCAACCAAAGTCATAGAAGAGCGCGAAGATACCCGCCGGGATGAGGTAGATGGAGAATATCCAAAGTCTGTTCTTGACCACCGCGCCTTTGAGAAGATATATCGCCAACAGGGCGGTGAAGAAGGCGGCAATGCTTCCGATGAGAAGCGCGGGCCATTCGCCGATATTGGAAACCACTTCGGGTTTGGTGATGATGTCGTAAAGCCAGGCAATGATTATCGTGGGTATGGAAAGCAGGAATGAAAAGCGGAATGCCTTCAGTGACGCCAACCCGATGAACAGCGCGGCGCATATGGTCATGCCCGAGCGTGAAATGCCCGGCGTGATTGCAATCCCCTGGGCAACACCGATGAGAAGCGCATGCCACCAAAGGATATCATTTTCCGATAATTTCCCGCTTTTCCTGAAGGAAGCCGAGGCAAGCACAGCGGCCGTGAAGAAAAATGCTATCCCGATGAGATGAGGCGCGCCGAAGAATTGCGCGAAGATCTTTTTGAATAGCAGGAAAACAACCGATGTGGAAGCGATTCCCAAGATTATCATGGTTACGAGATGAATCGCCGAGCGTCGAATTTCGTCAGTGTCCGGTTTGAACAGGCCGCGGAATATCTCGCCGATGTCATTCCTGAAATAAAAGAGCACCGCGATTACCGTGGCGAGATGCAGGAAGATATCGAGGCTCATCCTGTCGTTTTCTTTCATACCGAGCAATGACTGTGTGACCTCAAGGTGTCCGGTAGAGCTTACCGGTAGGAATTCAGTCAGTCCCTGGACGATTCCGAGTATTATGCCTTCAAGTATATCCACTTTTACACCGGTTCTCCTTGAGGGGATATTTTAGCACGACTCCCAAGCATTTTCCGTAGGTCTCGACTATAGCATCCCTCAAGGCTATAATTGGGTCTGGCCGAAGGCATGGAATATTTAATACAAATCTTTACCGTCCATGGAGTTACTCTCCTTTTGATGATGCTGATATCCATATCATCAATGGCGCGCATCTTCTCGATCTTAAGTGACCTCCGGGCGCAGGCGATGGCCATCGATGATCTTGTGCCTCACCTGAGGGCGGCGCTCAGTTCGGGCAACTTCGCCAAGGCCGCCGTCGCTGCCGAGAGCGACGGGAGCTGCATCGGACGGTTGATGGCTGCAATTCTCCGTGAGCCGACACGCGATAAAAAGCGCATGCGTCTCATCTACAAACTGAATATAGATGAAGAGCTGAAGGCAAGGTTGAAGCATCTCGTTCCCCTCAAGGGATGGAGCGTTGTGGCCCTGTTGCTGGGCGTGATCGGAGCGTTTGGGTCATGGGCTCTTGGCGGACTGGAGGCAGCCGCACTCTGGAAGGCAATCGTATTAGGGTCAGCGGGTTTCGTGGTGTTCCTTTACGTGATTACTTTCTTCGTGATGCTGCGGCGGAGGGAGATAGAGTTGAACGATTTACTTGCCGCGGAAGCATTGGGTCTTATAGATACGAGCACGCGCAGGGATGAGGATGTGCTCGTCGTATAAAGCGAGGATGTTTTATTAAATAAAATATTGTTTGCCTTGAGAAGAAATAGAACAGCGGGGATTCCCGGCTCACTCACCGGGATATCTTCATGCAATGGGGGTGGCATATGCAGGTAGTTGTTGTCGGCGCGGGACCGGCGGGATGCGTTGCCGCAGCCAAGCTGGCGATGGGTGGGGCGCGAACGATACTCATCGAAAAAGACATCGGACGCGATAAGCCTTGCGGCGGGGGAATTCCGTCTTCCGTCGTGGAGCAATTCAGCATCCCCGATGAACTTATCGAACGGACATTCAATGTCGTGCATTTCATCGGGCCGAGTCTCGTCCGTGTCCCGATGCGGTTCCCCGATGGTACATACATGGCGACCGTCAACCGTCAGCGGTTTGATGCTTATCTTCTGGACAAAGCACGGGAAGTCCAGGTTATTGTGGTTGATGGTCGTTTCCTCGAATACGAAAAAGACGGCAAGCGTCTGAAGGTCCGCTACAGGGGCGCGGATAACGTGGTCTATACGGCGTCCGCTGATTTTATAATCGGCGCTGACGGCGCGATGAGCCGCGTGGCGTTCCATACATTCGGCACGAACCTGCCTCAAGTCGCCACCATGCAGGAAACCTACAAGCTCGACAAGGAATCACTCGAACATTTCTACGACAGGTGTGAATTCTATTATTCGACACGTATCAGTCCCGATTATTATGGCTGGATATTTCCCAGGTCGGAGGAAATAAGCATCGGTGTAGGAACGACATATGAACATGCCGGTAAGCTTGAGGAATACCTGAAGGAACTTCGGCGCGTGAATGAGAAATTCCTGACCGGTGCGGAGTTCATCAAACGCACGTCCGCGGTTATTCCGAAGGGGATGTATCCCACGCCGGGCAAGGGGCAGGTTCTGCTTTGCGGTGACGCGGCGGGATTCGTGCTGCCGGGCTGCGGCGAGGGGATATTCTTCGCGATGGAATCAGGGCTGCGGGCAGGTCAGGCCATTATCGACGCAGTCCA
Organism: uncultured bacterium; assembly: GCA_965372275.1. GTDB lineage: Bacteria > JAJVIF01 > JAJVIF01 > JAPKYR01 > CAZSPL01 > CBDVBS01. Next base: position 7,915 of record CBDVBS010000033.1, read on the forward strand.
CAAGGGCTATGACAGCGTGCTGCATAATTACTCCAGGGGTCTGAAAGATGATTACGGGACGATATTCGATTACTTCAAGCGTGTCGAAAGACTGGCTTTCAAGGATGACCTGACCAGAGAGACATTCGTGCGTATCCTCCAGGATACGGCTTTGGGAACACATGTGCTGAAGGTGTTTTCCTCCAAGATCAAGGAGAAACGTTCGATCCCATGGAAGATCAAAACAGCGATTCAGCTTTTCACGATACGGCGGCTTGTATCACGCTACATAGAAAATGGTGACGATATTTTCGGTGAGGATTGACATTTTTGGAGCAAGGCCGATTAATAGGACTGAGCAACTGACTCGCGCGATTTCCCAGGTGATGTAAAACGCGACAGGCAAAAATTGGAGGCTCACTGATGACATCCGTGATGAAACCCCTGTTGATTGGAATATTATTAATCTTAATGATGGTCGGGTTCGTAACCCCGGCTGATTCCACCCCGTTTCCAATGTATCGCTGGGAGCTTATCCAATGTGAACCGGACGGGAATAATTCTTCTGTTACGGCAACCCTTATCAACAACAAGGTCATGATCCATGACGCGGTTTGCGAGGATGATACTCACGACTGGTATCTGCTCCCACTCACTGGAGATGTTACCTGGGAGGGTGGAATACACTGCGAAACGGATGGTCCCGGACTCAGGGTCGCTGTTTATGCCGATGTTGGGACCGGATTGCAGCTTCTGCAGGAAGGCTCGCCACAGGAACTGGTGGAAGGTGACAACGTCAGGTACGCGCTTCCCTGGAATATTGCCGATCTTGCTTCAGGGATGGGAATGGACGCAGCTCCAGCCGGTGTATACTATATTCGGGTAACATACTACACCTACCATCCTGGAATCCATCCATACATGCTTTCATTGAACATCACTCCCAGTGATTTCACACTTCCGACTTACACCACCTCTAATGCCGCCCGGCAGATCCCGCCGGGGATATCGCATCATGGCCATCTATCAGTAGCGATACCAAACAACTGGTTTACATTCACTATCGGCCCCGGGCAAACGGGCAGCGGGATAATCTACCTGAAGAACCTGAGCACAAGATCCATGGATGAGGGGAAACCTCATGGTATGACGGATGTTGAAATGAAAATCCGGGATTCAAACCTGAACGTGCTTGGCACCACAGTAATAACATATTCCCATGTCGGGTATTTGGATTCAGTAGATTTGTCGACATTACAACCGGGTTCATATTTCATCGAGCTTTCGAAACCATCCGAGACAAATTCTTCGAGTTGGCAGGCTTACTACAGGTTATTCAATCACGCCCTCGCCCCCGACACGGGAGACTGGGGGCCTGACGCGAATAACGATATTCAATCGGCGGTTCAGTTGACCGATGGCGTCCCGGTTGCGATGGCACTCTACAACCCACGGGACACGTTTGATTTCTTTAAATTCTCCACGCAGGGCTACTACCTGGGTGACATCATCATTGAGCCGTCTTTGGAAATGATCAATTTCGCTGGTTCGATCACCAACAATGCAGGTGCATATCAGAATGCCGCTCCATTGCCGGGAAGGGGTATAACCAACCGATACAACCCTTTGAACGCGGGAGATTACGTCTTACAGATATTTGATAATTTCAAAATGTACAGTCCGATTCAATATACGATAACCTACCATGAACATGGTGAACCGATTAGCGGAGCAGTCCACGACACGAAGGAAACAGCCAAGGTGCTTCCTGCCGGAGAGGCAACGCCATATCATATTTATGGTGAGAGTGCCGTGGCCGATTTCGCGCCCGGCATTCAGGATGTTTATTTCCTGAAAATGGAAGTACCATCCGGTGATATCTTAGCGGGTTATTTTGAAATCAAGGGATCAAGGCCGGATTACCAGGTCCAGTTCGGAAAAGATAACCAGGGAAGTGTGGCGTGGTCACCCGTGTTGACCCCCAATACATACGGCAGGTTGTATGTCGATTTGAACTACGAGTTTACCGCCGGTCCCGGCGTGTATTATATCAAGGTGAAGATGCTGCAGTCCTCGCCGGGACGCATGAGGGTTTTTCTCGATAACAGATCGCGTATCGCATCGTGTGAAGCGGATGACAACAATATATGGGAAGATGCAATGAACCTGAAATCCATCAAGGTCGGGAGTAACTACCACATGTTCGGGGATCTTTGTCCAACTGTTGACTGGCAGGACATGTTTTTCTTCAACTCGGATGACTTTGAGTATTCCGACGGCCCCCGGCAGTATCTCAGGCTGAAGGGATCGAAGAAGGGAATGATACTTCTGCTTGCCTCGGATGAGGCATATGGAACATTGGGGAAGGTGGAAGTCACCGAGGATGGTGGTACCGCGATAATCGACCTCGATGGCATCATCAACCCCGGGGAGAAATACTGGGTCGCAGTGGGTGTCGGGGTGGCGCCGGAAGATGATATTCAGGTTTATGATCTTGACCTTTGCCCCGATTTCCAAGTCCTTTACCACCCGGAATGGATTTTGAAAAAGAAGTTGAATATCAAGGTTCCGCTCAGGCATTTTGAGCTGGAAGATGATGATTAAATTAGATGATGAAATGAGAATACACGCTATTGTTTCTGGAGGTTAACGTGAACTATCTGAAATTTAGACCATTAATTGTCCTTACGCTTGTGGTTCTGCTAATCACAGGACTTACGGGTTGCGATGAGCCGGATATTGCGGTCCTGAACTATATCTGGGACTCAGTGGGATGTGCCGATGACGGGAACAATGCACACGTGAACGCCACCCTGTTGAGAGACGGGGGCGTGTTCGCGGATGCGGTGTGCGCGGACGATCCTGCCGATTGGTATGTGATTCCCCTGCTGGGTGATGTTGAATGGACCGGTGCGCTGGTTTGTCTTGCGGACGGACCGGGGCTAAGAGTGGGGATTTATGCCGACACTGGTTCGGAACTTCAGTTATTGAAGGAAGGTTCCCCGGAACTGATGAGTGAAGATGGGGTTGAGGTATTCCTCCTTAAGTGGGAGCCTGAGGATATCCTGGAAACACCGGGCCCTGATCCGTTGTTCCCATCAGGCAATTACTATATAAGGGTCACGTACTACACTTACTATACGGGCAAGCATCCATATCTTCTGCTTGCCGCCTTCGGGGCGGATGAATTTCTGCCTGCCACGAACACTTCAGCTCCAACAGCTAAACCCCTGCCTCCGGGAATATTGGATACCGGGTATCTTGACAAGACGGATTCCGAGAAATGGTATTCGTTCGAGATCGAGAGCGGGCAGTCGGGAACCGGTATTATCGCGGTGGAACCGGCATACTCTCGGGTAATGGGAATTATGCCTTCAGGTCCCAATCCCCCGCCACCTTCCTTCAGCATCAAGGCGAATTTACGTAATGCCGATACATCGCTTATAACAACCATAATTGTTGATCAACATAAAGCCAGTTATTTTGACCTGTCAGCATTCGGGCCGTTGAATCCCGGATCGTATTATATAAACCTCGCCCTGTATACCGGTTCTCCTGATCCCCAGGAATTCCAGTTCACGGTTTTCAATCACGCTCTTGCGCCTAATACCGGCACGTGGGCAGCGGACAATATGGAAGATTCTGCAACCGCGGTAGCCATTCAGGTGGGTAGCCCGGTTTCGGGCAGTATATTCTGGCCTCGTGATCAGAAGGATTACCTGATGTTTAACAGCCAGTATTATTTCATCGGTGATGTCGCACTGGACTGCTCGGTGCCTGATATGCACATAATCTGTGAACTTGGCGACTCAAGTGTAACTGCCTCAGCGGGCTCTTTCAGTTGGATCCCCGGTGTAGGCTCTACCCATATGTATGACCCGATTCCCCCGGGGGATATCTACATTCTGATTGGGGATGAGGGACGATTTTTCGGGCCGACTGAATACACGGCGGCGTTGTTTCCCCACGGCCCTCCGGGGAGTTCGGCATCCGGACATGCAACGTGGGAAGATGCGGTTGAAATGGACGCGATGACCGGCGTCATGGAAACCGGAATCTTTCAGATGAAAGCGAAAAGCGAGGTTTTCCAACTTAAGCCGGGAGTTCAGGATGTATATTTCACCACTCTGAATGTTCCTGCGGAAGAATTCCTTGTTGGATATTATGATATCTATGGTTCGCGACCGGATTATCGGGTTTATATGGGCAAACTCGGGACCGGTGGGAACCCGGTCTGGGCCCCTGCATTAGCTCCTGATTCAAAGGGCAAGCTGACAATCGACATGAATTATAAGTACCTCTCTGATGCAGGCACATATTACATGAAATTTGAGTTGTTGCCATCGGCACCGGGACAGACGCGTATTTTAGTCGATAACTTCTCCCGGGTTGCCGCGTGTACCGCTGATACAAATAATGATTACTACGACGCGAAGGGGATATACAAAGATAAAGATCCCAAGTATGGAGCTTTCTGTCCGCCTGATGACATCGAGGATTGGTATATGTTTCACGCTCCGGATTTCAATCCACAGTACGGTTTGAATGCGCATCTGATACTGCGCGGTGGGGCAATGGGGATGACTATCAGGATTTATGACAATGACTTGCATTTCAAGGGACAAGCAAATGTAACGGAAGTCGGTGGAACAGCGACAGTTGATCTTAAAGGCATCGTCCAGCCATCCAAATATTACTACATAAAAGTTGCGGCGAATCCCGCCGAAGAAAGAATCCAGATTTATGAGTTGGAATTCAAGAGCAAGCTCAGGCTGTTCAAGCCCGAGGATTTTATCTTTATGCAGGTTGACGATACTATCGGCTTGAAGAAGTGGCCCATGCGAAAGATTGATGATTGATTCGAACCGGAGGTTGAGATGAAAAGAATTGTGATGAACCTGGCGTGCGTTGCATGTTTGTTGACCATTCTGCTTGCCGGCAGCTTACAAGCCGCGGTGGAAGGTTACTTCGTAAAGGACCTGAGCTATGTCGAGTGTGTCGCCGATGGGAATGATACTCATACAGCGGCGACATTGATTAACCGGTCGGCGATAATATATGACGCCGTATGCGAGGGTGACGCCCACGACTGGTATCTCCTGCCATTGCCGGGTGACGTAAGGTGGGGTGGGGAGATCACCTGCCTCGCTGATGGTCCCGGTTTGAGGGTCGGCCTTTATATCGATCAGGGTGCGGGCCCCCAGTTGATTGTTGAAGACAGCCCGATCCTGACAACCATCCAGGAAACCGAGCAGTATATGCTCGAATGGGATCTCCTCGACCTTGCCGCGGGGTCAGGATTTACTTCAGCCCAGGCTGGAAATTATTATGTCAGGGTTACTTACTATACGTATCACCCTGGAAATCATCCCTACAGTATATGGATGTGGGTTGCCCCCGAAGAATATGATGCATCACCATATGATTCATCGATCACTGCAAGACCATTACCGCCGGGGATAATGCATTTCGGTCATCTCAATTATTCCGACCCGGTTGACTGGTTCACATTCACTATTGCACCCGGGCAGTCTGGCACGGGTGTTGTTTTCGGGGAAGCCTTCATGCCATATGGCGAGGTTCTCATCAAACACGAATTGGATGAGGCTGATGCTGATCCTGAGATGGTGATGAGGATCTTGCTGGAACCTGGCTATAATGTGCGGCTGTACGCATCCGACTTGACGCATATTGCGAGCGTCACGATACCCAAACGTGAAACCAGCACACTTGATCTGCTGCTTGCGGGAGCCCTTGACCCGGGAATATACTACCTTGAAGTGGTTAACGATTCCCCGGGACTTGGACCGGATTTTGAGACATACTATAAAATATTCAATCATTCCCTCGCACCCTCCACCGGTGGCTGGACGTACGATTGGAACAATGATATCGGTTCCGCCATACCATTTGCGGAGGGTGTCCCAATCTCGGGTTCGGTCTGGGCTCCACGCGACCGATCGGATTACTTCTCGTTCACATCACCGGGTTATTTTCTCGGGGATGTGAAAGTCGAACCCGCTGTAGACTTCATGTATTTGCATACGACTTTCCTGAATACCGGGGGCTATTCAGTGGGTGGACGATGGATACCCGGGTTAGGTGTTTCATGCAGGACCGTCCCAAGACCGGCGGGTGATTATTATTTCGGCATCTCTGATAAGTTCAGGATGTTCTACCCGACTGATTACACCGTCACTTTCTACCAGCACGGTGTTCCGCTTACAAGCCCGATGGGGCATGATACATGGCAGACAGCGATGGTAATGGAACCGGAATCGAAGGAAGGAATATACACGCCCGCCACCGATGTATCAATCGATTTCAATCCGGGAGTGCAGGACACTTATTACTGCACCCTCGAGGTACCACCTGACAACCTGCTCGTCGGGTATTACAAGATATTCGGTTCGCGCACCGACTACCGGGTGCGACTCGGGAAGCTCGGGCCGGGTGGAGTACCGGTCTGGTCCCCGGCGATGTTACCGAACACATACGGGATAGTTGATATCGATCTTGCATATGATTTCCTTTCCGATGCGGGAACATACTTCCTCGAAATTCAGATGCTTCCTTCATCGCCCGGTCAGTTGAGGATTTATATCTCGAATCAATCGGCAATTGCATTGTGTGAATCGGATAACAACAACACCTACGATGAAGCCTGGAACCTGTTGAACTATAGTATTGGCAGCACCTACCGGATAAAAAGCAGAGTGTGCCCGGTTGAGGACGACGCTGACTGGTATTCCTTCGAATCGGGTATCTTCGATGACACAAAGGGAATAAAGAAGTACCTTTCGCTCAAGGGTGCCGCGCCGGGGATGCGTTATGAGCTGTACGACGGGAACCTCGACTTCCTGAGGGACGGCGAGGTCACCGAGATGGGCGGCTCGTCAATAATCGATCTCGACGGCGGTGTGGTTCTGCAGCAGTGGGAATATTACATCAAGGTTATTGCAGCACCTGCCGAAGAGCGCGTGCAGTTGTATGAACTCAATATGTACAATGACAACCTGTGGGTGCTCCCGATGCTTGAGTTCCAATTATTCGCAATTCCTCAGGAGTTCTTCCCCCCGTCCTGGGGACCCAAGATGATTGATGATTAGCTGAAGTTGAAAACTCCATGATAGAAAAACGCCGGGAGTAATCCCGGCTTTTGATTTTGATCAATGGGGTATCAAACT